>NZ_JBFULQ010000088.1:0-16540 GCF_054049815.1 Mesorhizobium sp. P5_C1
TCAACAATGGTCAGTACAGTTTGAAGATTGCCGGGATTCAGCAGCGGGATCCTGATGCCTTCCTGGACACGGATGCATTCCCGGCCACGGCTGGCCACAACATCAATTCGGGTGAAGTTGGCGATCCGAACAAATTCCGCGGGATGATGGGCACCCAGGGGCAGTTCGCCATCAATCCGCGCTGGAATTTCGGCTGGGACGTGCTGCTGCAGACCGACAAGAACTTCTCGAACACCTACGGCATCGACAAGTACGGCAGCAGCGTCCACCAGTCGTCGRTCTACCTGACGGGTCTCAACGGCCGCAACTATTTCGACCTGCGCGCCATGCACTTCGAGGTGCAGGAAGATACGCCCAACAGCAATATCTCCGCACGCAGCAACCAGCAGCCCTGGGTGCTGCCGACGCTCGACTACGCCTATATTCCCGACATATCAGTGGCCGGCGGTCAGTTGTCACTCAATGCCAACGCGCGCGTCATCCGCCGCGACGATCTCGATCAGACCTACTTCACCCCCTACACACCGGCGTCGGGTGTCCAGCGTGTCCGCGGCATCGAAGGTGAATCCGGACGTCTCACCACCGAGGCCGAGTGGAAGCGGTCCTTCGTCACCGATAATGGGCTGGTGCTGACGCCATTGCTCGCGCTGCAAAGCGATGTCGACTACGTCAACGCGTCATCGGCTTCGCTTGCCGCCGTCAACCAGATGGCAACGAATTTGGGCCAGCAGGACGATATGCGTTCCTCGTTTGCCCGTTTCATGGCCACCGCCGGGCTCGAAATGCGTTGGCCGGTGCTGTTTTCGGCTGCCAATTCGAGCCATGTGGTCGAGCCGATGGCACAGGTCTTCATGCGCCCGAACGAGCAATATGTAGGCGGGCTCGCGGTTCCCAATGAAGACGCCCAAAGCATGGTCTTCGACGCGACCACGTTGTTCGAACGCGACAAGTTTTCCGGCTACGACCGTGTCGAAGGCGGTTCGCGCGCCAATGTCGGCCTGCGCTATTCCGGCTCCTACAACAATGGCTGGGGCACCAATGCCATTTTCGGCCAGTCCTATCAGATTGGCGGCGAGAATTCCTTCGCCGCGCCGGATCTGGTGAATGTCGGCGCCTTCTCGGGCCTCGACAACACCAAGTCGGACTATGTCGGCCTGTTTGGCGTCAACAGCCCCAATGGCTTTGCCGCCTCGGTTAGCGGCCGGTTCGACGAACAGAGCTTTGAAATGCGCCGCGGCGAGCTAAAGGCCGCCTATACCGGCCTGCCGGTATCGCTGACCGCCAAATACGCCTTCATCCAGGCACAGCCGCTTTACGGTTTCACGACCGACCGCCACGAAGTCACGCTTGGTGCGTCGACGCATCTCGCTGAGAACTGGCGCGTCTTCGGGACCGGAACCTATGATTTGCAGGAAAGCCTGCTGGTCAGCGACGGCGTCGGCTTCGCCTACAACGATTCCTGCTTCACCTATCTGATGACGTACTCGCAGTCGCGCGACCTGAACACTCGGGAGGTGTCGCAGACCATCGGCTTCAACCTGTCGTTCCGTACCCTCGGCGATTTCGGCTCGTCGAGCAGTGCCATCGACACGATCCAGTAACAGTCGGCGACATCGTTTCGCCGCATAGGGCTGGCACGGATTTCGTGCACCCGGAACGCATGAATTGGGCGGAACCGGGATAGAATTGGGATGCCAACGATGAGGAAATATCTGTTTTCAGCAGGGTTCGCGCTGCTTTTGGCGGCGACGTCCGTGTCGGTCACCGTGATGACGCCGCCGGCTTTCGCCAGCGAGATCAAATACGTCGTCAACGACGTTCCGGTCACCTCCGGTGACATCGCGCATCGCGCCGCCTTCTTGAAGCTGCAGCGCAAGAAGGGCGATGCCGCCCAGGAAATGATCGACCAGACGCTGCGACTGGCCGAGGCCAAGCGGCTTGGTATCCGCATCAGCGATGCGCAGGTCGAGGCTGCCTACCAGCGCTTTGCCTCGAACAACAAGATGCAGCTCAGCCAGCTCGACGGCGTCATGGAGAAATCAGGCGTCACCAAGGGCCACTTCAAGGAATTCATCCGCGCCCAGATGGCCTGGAACCAGGCCTTGAGCGCGCGTTACCGTTCCGGCGATGGCACCGGCGCCGTCAGCGAGCAAGACCTTGTCAGGAAGATGCTCGAAAAAGGCGGCTCCAAGCCGAGCGCTACCGAGTACATGCTACAGCAGGTCATCTTCGTGGTACCAGCCGCCGAGCGCAGCGCGACGCTGGCCAAGCGCAAGCGTGAGGCTGACGCCATGCGCGCCCGCTTCAACGGGTGCAACACGACGCATGAGTTCGCCAAGGGCCTGATCGACGTCACCGTTCGTGACCTGGGCCGGGTGCTGGCGCCGCAACTGCCGTCGGACTGGGCCGAACAGATCAAGGCGACCAAGGTCGGTGGCGCAACCGTCACGCGCGAGACCGAACGCGGCGTCGAATTCATCGGCATCTGCTCGTCGCGCGAAGTCTCGGACGATAAGGTTGCCCAGATGGTGTTCCAGAGCGAAGGCTCAGGTGGTGACAAGAACGCCGATGAACTCAGCAAGAAATATGTCGACGAGTTGAAGGCGAAAGCCCGCATCGTCAAGCGCTGACGTGGGCAGCACAGTGAGTGCGCTCGCCTTGAGCGCCGGCGATCCGTCCGGCATCGGGCCGGAGATCGCGATTGCCGCGTTCATGGCGCGTGAGACCGTCGCGTTGCCTCCCTTCTATCTGCTCGCCGATCCGGCGCTGATCGCCTCCCGGGCCCGCCTCCTCGGCATTTCGTTGCCGGTCGTTGAAACGACACCCGCGCAAGCGGCGCAAGTGTTTGGCCGCGCCCTGCCGATCGTGCCGCTGGCTGCTCGCTGCATCGACAGCCCCGGCCGGCCGGACCCGGCCAATGCGGCCGCCACCATCGAAGCCATCGACCGCGCCGTCGCCGACTGCCTTGCCGGCGACGCCGCCGCTGTCGTCACCTGCCCGATCGCCAAGAAGCCCCTCTACGATGCTGGCTTTGGCTTTCCCGGCCACACTGAATATCTGGCGCATCTGTCGGCCCGACACACTGGCGTCGAGGCGATGCCGGTGATGATGCTGGCCGGCCCCGAGTTGCGCACCGTCCCAGTCACCATACACATCGCGCTGGCGGCGGTGCCCAAGGCGCTGACCACCGAATTGATCGTCGCGACGGCGCGCATCACCGCTGCCGACCTCATCGGCCGCTTCGGCATCGCCAGGCCGCGGCTGGCCATTGCCGGGCTCAATCCGCATGCGGGTGAAGGCGGTGCCATGGGCCTCGAGGACGAGCGCATCGTGCGCCCGGCGGTCGACATCCTGCGAGCCGAAGGCATCGACGCTTTCGGCCCCCTGCCCGCCGATACATTGTTCCACGCCCGGGCCCGGGCCGGCTACGACGCGGCCCTGTGCATGTATCACGACCAGGCGCTGATTCCGGCCAAGGCACTGGCCTTCGACGAGGCGGTCAATGTCACGCTCGGCCTGCCCTTCATTCGCACCTCGCCCGACCACGGTACGGCCTTCGACATCGCCGGCAAGGGCGTGGCGAGGCCCGACAGCCTGATGGCGGCGCTGAAGCTCGCCAGGCGATTGGCCGACAGCGGCACGAGGGCCGCCGCAGTATGAGCGCTTCCTGCCTGAGCCTGCGCGCATGAGCATCGATGGGCTGCCGCCGCTGCGCGAGGTGATCGAGCGTCATGGGCTGCAGGCAAAGAAGGCGCTCGGCCAGAATTTCCTGTTCGACCTCAACCTCACCGGCAAGATCGCCCGCACCGCCGGCGACTTGTCCAATGCAACCGTGATCGAGGTCGGTCCCGGCCCCGGCGGGCTGACCCGCGCATTGCTCGCCAACGGGGCGCGCCAGGTCATTGCCATCGAGCGCGACGAACGCTGCCTGGCGGCGCTCGCCGAAATATCGGATCATTATCCCGGCCGGCTGGAGATTGTATCCGGCGATGCGCTGAAGACGGACTTCGCAGCCCTTGCCGATGGGGGAGCCGGCGGCCCGGTCAAGATCATCGCCAACCTGCCCTACAATATCGGCACGGAGCTGCTGGTGCGCTGGTTGACGGTCGGCGAATGGCCGCCCTTCTATGCATCGATGACCCTGATGTTCCAGCGCGAGGTGGCCCAACGCATCGTCGCCACTCCCGGCAGCGATGCCTATGGCAGGCTTGGCGTGCTGGCCGGCTGGCGCACACAGGCCAGGATCGCCTTCGACGTGCCGCCCCAGGCGTTCACACCGCCGCCCAAGGTCACCTCGTCAGTGGTGCATCTGGAGCCGCGCGCGACACCCCTGCCCGCCGACGTGAAAAAACTCGGCCGCGTCACCGAAGCCGCCTTCGGCCAACGCCGCAAGATGCTGCGGCAGAGCGTGAAAAGCCTCGGCGGCGAAGCCTTGCTCGAACGCGCCGGCATCGATCCGACACGCCGCGCCGAAACACTCAGCGTCGAGGAATTCGTGCGCCTGACCAACACGGTATAGCTTTCTTCTCCCTGTTCACAGGGGAAGGAAGAAGCATCAGCCGGTCTTCTCGTCCAACAGTCCCGAGACGAAATCGAACAGGCCGGGCCGGCGATCGCGTCTCAGCCGCTCGGCGACGACGATGCCGCGCACTTCGGCGAAGGCGCGATCGAGGTCGTCATTGACGATGACGAAATCATATTCCTTCCAGTGCTCGATCTCGTTGCGGGCGTTTTTCAGCCGCGTCTCGATCACCGCCTCCTGGTCTTCAGCGCGACGCTTCAGCCGCGCCTTCAATTCCTTCATCGACGGCGGCAGGATGAAAATCGAGACGATGTCGGCACGCATCTTCTCCTTGAGCTGCTGTGCGCCTTGCCAGTCGATGTCGAACAGCATGTCGCGCCCTTCAGCCAGCGCCAGTTCTGCCGGCTCGCGCGGTGTCGCGTAGCAATTGCCGTGCACTTCGGCCCATTCCAGCAGGGCGTCGGAATCGCGCAGCCGCTCGAAATCGCGCATTGTCCGGAAATGGTAGTGAACACCCTCGATCTCGCTGCCGCGGCGCGGTCTGGTGGTGACCGAGACCGACAGTTCGAGGCTGGAATCGCTTTCCAGAAGGTTGCGCGCAATCGTCGACTTGCCGGCGCCGGATGGCGACGACAGGACGAGCATCAGGCCCCGGCGGCGAATGCGGGACCCTAAATCCTTGGCAACCATCGGCTACTCCAGATTCTGGATCTGTTCACGAAACTGGTCGACCACGGCCTTCAGTTCCAGCCCGATCGCGGTGACCGTAGCGGCGTTCGACTTCGAGCACAGCGTATTCGATTCGCGGTTAAATTCCTGTGCCAGAAAATCGAGCTTGCGGCCGACCGCGCCGCCGCCCTCAAGCAGTGCCCGACCAGATGCGACATGCGTTTTCAGGCGGTCGATCTCTTCGCGAATATCGGCTTTGGTGGCCAGGAAAGCCGCCTCCATGTGCAACCGGCTGGCGTCCAGATTGGCGGACGCGTCCATCAGCAGCCTGACCTGCTCGGCCAGGCGTTCGCGGATCGCCGCCGTCTCGCGCGACGGATCGGCCTCGGCCCGCAGCGTCAGCGCCTCGATTGCGTCGATATGGCCCGCCAGCAGCAGGGCCAGCGCAGCACCTTCGCCCTGTCGCGCCTGTTCCAGCCCTTTGAGGGCCACCTCGAGCGCAGCCGTGATCGCGATGTCGAGCGCGGCGCGCACCTCTTCGGTTTCGACAGTCTCGGGAATATCGAGCACGCCGCGCAGCGAAAGCAATCCGTCCGATGTCGCGGGGGCGACACCGAACTGCTCCTGCAACCGCTTGGCGAGCCCCGCAAGGTCCTTCAGAAAGACTTCGTTGACGACGGGCTGCGCCTGAGCGCCGGCGGCACGGCCAATGGTCAGCGTCGCCTGGAAATTACCCCGCGCAAAGCGCTTCTGAAGCGTCTGCCTGACAGCCGGTTCCAGCCGTTCGAAACCTTGCGGCAATCGCAGCCTCACCTCGACGCTTTTGCCGTTGACGGACTTGACCTCCCAGGCGATCGCGGTGCCTTCATGCTCGGCGACGGCACGCGCAAAACCGGTCATGCTCTGCAAATTCATATCGCCCACAAGTCCCTGGCACATCGCTCCGAAACCGGTTTTCCGGAGGGGAGCACGTGCGGCTTAAAAATGACTGCGCCGCAGGCACGCCGAAATCGGACGCGCCGCGCTGCTCCAAATGTCAGGGGCGCCGCGTTGTGGCAACGCCCTTCTTCGTCCTACTGGGCAGCGCCCGCATCGCCGCCGCCGCTGTCGTCGCCTGCGTCAGCCGGCTTGTCAGCATTGCTGTCAGCCGGCTTGTCGGCATTGCCGTCGGCCGGCTTGTCGGCATTGCTGTCGCCGGCGCCGGTGGTGTTGGCGCCTTTGGCGGCGTCGTCGGCCTGCTTCTTCTGCAACGCGCGATAGCGGGCGACGTTCTCATTGTGCTCTTCCAGCGTCGCGGCAAAGACATGCCCGCCGGTACCATCGGCGACGAAGTAAAGATCGTCGGTCTTCGACGGATTGGCCACCGCCTCCAGCGCCGCCCGACCCGGATTGGCGATCGGCGTCGGTGGCAGGCCGTTGATTACATAGGTGTTGTAGGGCGTCTGCTTCTGGATGTCCGACTGGTAGATCGGCCGGTCCGCCGGCTTGCCCTTGCCGCCGAACAGACCGTAGATGATGGTTGGGTCGGATTGCAGGCGCATGCCCTTGGCCAGCCGGTTCAGGAAGACCGCGGCAACCCGTGAGCGCTCGTCACCCTTGCCCGTTTCCTTCTCGACGATCGAGGCCAGCGTAACGAACTCTTCGACATTGGCCAGCGGCAGGTCCGGCGCGCGCCGCTGCCAGACTTCGTCGACCAGCTTCTTCTGATCTCCCAGCAGCTTGTCGATCATCTGCTGGCGTGTCGCGCCGCGCGTGAAGCGCAGCGTGTCGGTGGCGAGGCTGCCTTCGGCAGGAGTGGTCGCCGGCATACCGCCGCTCAAGGCCGGCTCATCGGCGATGCGCTGCAGCGCCTGCTCGACCGTCAACCCTTCTGGAACGGTCAGCGAATACATCACCGACTTGCCGCTCTTCAAAAGCTCCATGATGTCGCGCATGGAAGCCTTGGGCTTGATCTCGTACTCGCCGGCCTTCAACGCCGAATCATTGCCGTAGGCGCGCACGCCAAGGCGGAAGATCCGGGCGTCGCTGATCAGTCCGCGGCGTTCGAGCTGGTCGGCAATATCCTGGACGCCGGTATTCGGCTTGACCAGGAACGTGTCGCCATTGGCCGAGGGTCCAGCTTCGGTGAATTCCTGCTTGCCGAAGTAGACCGCGGCGCCCGCCGCCAGAACCATCAGCATCACCACGGAGATGACGAAGTTCATGAACACGACGACCTGGCTGCGCGAAGCACGCGAGCGCTTCGGCGGCGGTGTGCCGGCCTCCGGCCGCAATGCCTCGCTCGCCGTCTTCGGCATGATCGGCCCCGATGCCGGACGCTGTCCGAATTCTCCGTTGCCCGCCGGATTTGTGTTCATTTTGCCCTACCGTTTGATCGCTCAACGAATCCCCTGCGGCAGAGTAGGGGCGAATATGGCAAAATTGACGGCATGCCGAAGCATCGCCGGGCAGTTGGACTATCAGCCATTATAGCGCTGGAAGACAAGCGAAGCGTTGGTGCCGCCAAAGCCGAATGAATTGGACAGTGCAACGTCGATCTGGCGAGCGCGCGGCTTGTTGGGCACCAAGTCGATCGCGGTCTCGCGCTCCGGGTTGTCGAGGTTGATGGTCGCCGGCGCGACATTGTCGCGAATGGCGAGGATCGAAAAGATCGCTTCGGCAGCACCGGCCGCCCCCAGCAGATGGCCGATCGACGACTTGGTGGACGACATCGAAATATTCGACGCGGCATTGCCGACAAGCCGCTCGACGGCGCCGAGTTCGATCGTATCGGCCATGGTCGAGGTGCCGTGCGCGTTGATGTAGTCGACATCGGCGGGCGTCAGCTTGGCCCGGTTCAACGCCGCCGTCATGCAGCGGAAGGCGCCGTCGCCGTCTTCGGCAGGCGCTGTGATGTGATGGGCATCACCGGTGAGGCCGTAGCCGGTCACCTCGGCGTAAATCTTGGCGCCGCGCGCCTTGGCGTGTTCGAGCTCTTCAAGCACGACGACGCCGGCGCCCTCGCCCATGACGAAGCCGTCGCGGTCGCGGTCGTAGGGGCGCGACGCCGTTTGCGGCGCATCGTTGCGATCGGTCGACAGCGCCCGGCACGCGGCGAAGCCGGCGATCGACAGCCGCGTCACCGGCGCTTCGGCGCCACCGGCGACCATCACGTCGGCATCGCCCCACATGATCAGCCGGGCAGCGTCGCCAATGGCGTGCGCACCGGTTGAACAGGCCGTGACGACGGCGTGGTTCGGGCCTTTAAGCCCGTGCCTGATCGAGACCTGCCCGGAGACGAGATTGATGATCTGGCCGGGGATGAAGAACGGGCTGATGCGGCGCGGGCCGCGTTCCTTGAGGATCATCGCGTTCTCGGCGATGCCTTCGATGCCGCCGATGCCGGAGCCGATCAGCACGCCGGTGGCGCACTGCTCGGGATGGGTTTTTGGCTCCCAGCCGGAATCCTTCAGCGCCTCGTCGGCGGCGGCAATCCCGTACAGGATGAAGTCGCCGATCTTGCGCAATTCCTTCGGCTCGAGCACGGCCTCGGGATTGAAGGTGGCATTGCTGCCATCGCCACGCGGAATGACGTGGGCGATCTTGCAGGCAAGATCCTCCACCTCAAACTCGGTGATGCGCTTGGCTGCGCTGCGGCCGGTCAGTAGTTCCTTCCAGCTGTGCTCGAAGCCCATGCCGAATGGCGACAACAACCCAAGGCCCGTGACGACGACACGCCTCATCGCAGGTCCTCCCCGGTGATGACTGCGGAAAGCGTCAGGCGGATGCCTTGTCGATATACTTCACCGCATCGCCGACGGTCAGGATGGTCTCGGCCGCATCGTCGGGAATCTCGACGCCGAATTCCTCTTCGAACGCCATGACGAGTTCGACCGTGTCGAGGCTGTCGGCGCCCAGATCATCGATGAAGCTCGCCTGCTCCGTCACTTTGTCGGCATCGACACCAAGGTGCTCGATGACGATCTTTTTGACGCGCTCTGCGGTGTCACTCATTTGGGGCATCCTCGTCTTTTGTTTGTCTGTCTTCGTTAGCGGGCAGAATGCCGCTAATCAAGCTGAAAGATGGTCCTGCCGGAAACGCAACGGCCACGGACCGGTTTTTGCCCGAACCGCCGGGTTGCGGGCCGCATTACACGAAAAATAGCAGAGGTCCAAGCCGAAATGGTCTCTTTTCACAAGCCGGCAACAACTCCGCCGGACCTCGTTCAGATCATCGCCATGCCGCCATTCACATGGATGGTCTGGCCGGTGACGTAGGCGGCTTCGTTGGAGGCGAGATAGGCAACGGCGGATGCGACTTCAGCGCCGGTGCCCATGCGGCGCGTCGGGATAGCCGCCATGATCGCCTCCTTCTGCTTGTCGTTGAGCTTGTCGGTCATCGCCGATTCGATGAAGCCCGGGGCGACGCAGTTGACGGTGATGTTGCGGGTGGCGATCTCCTGCGCCAGCGATTTGGAAAAGCCGATCATGCCGGCCTTGGAGGCGCAGTAGTTGGCCTGGCCGGGATTGCCGGTGACGCCGACAACCGAGGTGATGTTGATGATGCGGCCGTGACGGCGGCGCATCATGGGATGGGTGAGTTCGCGGGTCAGCCTGAAGACAGCGGTCAGGTTGACCTCGAGCACGGTATCCCAGTCGGCGTCCGACATGCGCACGAACAGCCCGTCCTTGGTGATGCCGGCATTGTTGACCAGGATGTCGACACCTTCGAGATCGGCCTCCGCCTTCTGGCCGAGCGCCTTGACCTCGTCACGGTTCGACAGGTTGGCCGGGAACAGCTTGACCCGATCGCCAAGCTCGGCGGCCAGCGTCTCCAATTTCTCGACCCGTGTGCCATGCAGGCCGACGATGGCGCCTTGCGCATGCAGGACCCTGGCGATCGCCTCGCCAATGCCTCCCGATGCGCCGGTGACGAGTGCCTTGCGGCCAGTCAATTCGAACATTTTTGTCTCCTGATTGAGAAGAGAACACCCTTTGCACGGGGCAGGGTCAAATGGCACTAGATTAAACAAGCGTCGCCAGCGCCGCCTCGACATCAGCCGCGGAGCCGACCGACGCGGTGGCGATGTCGCGGTTGATGCGCCGCGCCAGGCCTGAAAGCACCTTTCCGGCACCGATCTCGTAAAGCGTGGCGATGCCGTTTGCGCCGAACCATTCCACTGTCTCGCGCCAGCGCACGCGGGCAATCACCTGCTCGACCAGACGCCGCGCGATCTCGTCCGGATCATTGGTCGGGGTGACGGTGACGTTGGAGACGATGGGAACCACCGGGGCGGCCTTCGCCACGCTGCCCAGAGCCTCGCGCATGATCTCGGCCGCCGGCGTCATCAGCGCGGAGTGGAATGGCGCCGAAACCTGCAGCATCAGCGCCCGCTTGGCGCCCTTTTCCGTGCAAAGTTTCGCCGCCAGCTCCACTGCGCCCTTTGTGCCTGAAATGACCAGCTGACCGCCGCCATTGTCGTTCGCCACCTGGCAGACAGAGCCAGCCCCTTGGGCAGCCTCGGCGCAGGCGGCTTCTACATCCGCCTGTTCCAACCCGATGATAGCCGCCATGGCGCCCTCGCCGGCCGGCACCGCCGCCTGCATGGCATTGCCCCGGATGCGCAGCAGCCTGGCGGCATCGGCAACCGAAACGAAGCCGGCGGCCGCGAGCGCCGAATATTCGCCCAGCGAATGGCCGGCGACATAGGCGACCTTGTCCTTCAACGAGAAGCCGCGCGATTCCAATGCCCTGATCGCGGCCAGCGACACCGCCATCAGCGCCGGCTGCGCATTGGCGGTCAGCGTCAACGTCTCCTCCGGCCCTTCCCAGATCAGCTTCGACAGGTTTTCGCCAAGCGCGTCGTCAACCTCCTGGAAGATCCTGCGCGCCTCTGGAAAGGCATCGGCGAGATCCTTGCCCATGCCGACAGCCTGGCTGCCTTGTCCAGGAAAGGTGAATGCAACGGCCATGCGAGGGCTCCCAAGGGCTGGTTTTGCTTGCCTGATAGTCGGGTTTTTCTTGCCTGTGACGCAAGGCAGGCCGCCAAGTCAAGCCCAGTTCGACCCTGGCCGGCGGCACCATCGCCGGCCGAGTGCCTGTTCCGAAAGGCTTTTTGGCGATCACTCCTGATGAAAACCGCTCACGAATCGTTTGCTGGCTCTTCTTATTTCCGCCACAGGCGCTAGCTTTGCGTGACAATTATATGACAATCGAGTGACGAGTTTGTCGCTGGGTGGGGAAGTTAAAGTGGCAAAGAGTTCTAAACGCGTCGGCAAAGCCGCGCCACAGTTCCTGGAAGACGACCCGTCCACCGGCTATCTGCCGGGCAGGACATGGCCGGTCGTGCGCTATGGGCTGGTCAGCCTGGCGATCGCGGCCGTCATGGTGTTTGCGATCGAATTGATCGTGCGCGGCGACTTTGCCGGCACGGTCGCCTTCTTCCTGCAGCCGCTCAAGCCGGGCTGGACCACCATCGTCGTGTTTGCCCTGATCCTGATCGGCCTCGATGCCGTGCTTGGCCGCAGCCACCAGAGCCTGATGATCGTCGCGCCGCTGACGCTTTCCCTTGCCTTCGTCGGCCACCAGAAGTCGCATTATCTCGGCGATCCGCTCTATCCCACCGATTTCCTCTATGCCCGCCAGATCTTCGCGCTGCTGCCGCTCCTGGTGCGCGACCGGCCGATGACCGCGCTCGCCATGGTGGTCGGCATCGTCGCCGGCCTGTCGCTGCTCGTCTATGGCTGGCGGCTATGGCGCCGCAAGGTTCCGGCGCTCAGCCGCAAGGGCCGCCTTGCCCGGCTGACGCTGGCGGTGCCGCTGCTCGCCTTCTTCGTTTCGATCATGGACTACGCCACCTTCTCCTGGACCAGGGACCGGCTGCAGATCATCCCGATCATGTGGGACCAGAAGGAAAACTATGCGTCCAATGGCTTTGCCCTGGCCTTTGCCCTCAACGTGCCGATGGCCCATGTCTCGGCACCGCCAGGCTATTCAGACAAGGCAATCGCGGCGATCGACAGGACCGATGTGACGGCCTCGATGCCGGCAGAGAAACCCGACATCATCATCGTCATGAGCGAATCCTTCTGGGATCCGACCAAGCTGCCCGGCGTCACCATCACGCCCGACCCGATCCCCAACGTGCGCACGTTGCGCTCGGGCTCGATGTTCTCGCCCGAATTCGGCGGCATGACCGCCAACATCGAGTTCGAGGCGCTGACCGGCTTTTCCAATGCCTTCCTGCCGGCCGGCAGCATCCCCTATCAGCAATATGTGCGCACGCCGACGCCTTCGCTCGCAACGTTCCTCAAGAGCCAGGGCTACCGGGCGCGCGCCATCCATCCCGGCACCAACTGGTTCTGGAACCGTGGCGCGGTCTACGCTGATTTCGGCTTCAACGATTTCAAATCAGAAGAGACGCTGCCGCCCTTGCAAAAGCGCGGGCCGCTGGCGTCCGATGCGGCGATGACCGACGAGATCATCAGCGAGGCCGACGCCAGCGATGAGCCGATCTTCTTCTTTGCGGTCAGCCTGCAAAACCACGGCCCCTACGAGCCCAACCGCTATTACAATCCGACCCACACGGTGCAGGCACCGATCAGCCAATGGGCACGCGAATCGCTGCTCAGCTACGCCGAGGGGTCAGCCGACGCCGATCGTGGCCTTGAACGCCTTGTCGAATGGGCGAAGAAACGCTCCCGTCCCACCGTGATCGCCTTCTTCGGCGACCATCTGCCGCCGCTGGGGCCGGTCTATGTCGAAACCGGCTTCCTGAAAGACAATGTCGCGCCGCGCAAGGAACCGACGCCGCAAGCCGCGCTTGAACATCACCAGACGCCGCTGATCATCTGGTCGAACCACTCCGGTCCGGTCGAGAACCTGGGCGCGGTGAGCCCGGCGTTCCTGCCCTATCATATCCTCACCACCGCCGGCATCACCCACCCCTACTACACCGGCTTCCTGGGTGAGATGCGCGAACGCTACCGCGTCGTCGACCGCAATTTGTTGCTGACGCCGACGGGCGAAGCCACGCCAGATTGGTCACGGCAGAAGGAAATCGATCCGACGATCCGCGATTTCCGCCTGCTGCAGTACGACATGATGTTCGGCAAACGCCTCGCGGCGCCGGACTTCTTCCCCGAAACGGTCGACAAAATTGTCGCCCATACGAGTTGAGCCAAACGATCCCGCGAGGCTCGGGCCTGGCGACCCTTCACRCGTTCAATCCGTCAATTGCAGCTTCGAGAACTTGTTGGCGATCTGCTGGAAGACGTCCGGCAGTTTGGTCGGATCGTTGACGGCATAGTAGCCGCTCGGATCCGAGGCGCACGCGCTGTAAAGCGAGCGGTTGGCGGCGGTGTCGGATTGCAGCACCATGGTGTAGATTTGCACGCCCTCGTTCTTCAACTGCGTGCAAACGCTTTTGGTCCAGCCGTCGACATTGCGCGCCGCGGTCGCCTGGCTGTCCGATCCAAAACGGCCACCTGCGAGATAGCCATAGGATGTGTAGTCGGACTTCGTCGGCTGTTCGCTGGCGCCATAGACGACGTTCTCGCCGTCGGTGAGCAACAGCACGATCTTGCCATAGGAGGCAGACGGCTTCTGCGCAACTTCGGGATCGTCCGGCGCAAAATACGGAACAAACAGCGTGTCGGGCTCGTCCGGGTCGGGTGGGGTATCGGAAATGTTGTAGGCGCCCGGCCGCGCCTCGACACAGCCCTTCCATCCGGTGTTGTTCCATCCGGGCTCGGTCCATCCGGTCTGCTTGAGCTGCTTGAAGAGCGCCATATGATTGGGACGCTTGCCGTCGATGACCGGGAAATTGACGCCGTTGGTGGAGGACTTGCCGTCCATGTCGATCCAGGACGGGTCGAATTCATCGCCATCGACGTTGACGGCAGTGACGAACGGAACCAGCGAGGCGCGGATCTGGCGCGTCGGCGATTTTGTCGCCTCGAGCGTGTCGAGCAATGATTTGGTCGCCGTCCTCAACGCCGTCATGCGCGCCCCGGCCATGGAGCCGGTGTTGTCCAGCACCAGCACGACTTCGAGCTGGTTGTTCGATTCGACGGCGGAGGCATCGACCTCGATGTGCTTTTCCTTGCCGAACAGGAAGGCAAAGTTGAGAGTGACGTCGGCTGAGGCAACCGCCTTCGTCTTGACGAAATTGACGCCTTTGTCGACCGTCAACGTCGCCTTCGCATTGCCGAGTTCGCCATGGCCGGCGATGTTGGCCTGGAAATAGCGGTCAAAGGCGTCATTGCGGGTGATATCGAGATCGCCCAGATGCGAAGAGGCAAGGTTTGCCGCATCGAGGGCATTCTGCAGGTTGCTCTTGGCCCGCATCAGGGTGGAGACATCGGTTGCGAAGGCGACAGCCGTGAGGATGGCCGGCAACCCCAGCCCCAGCACAAGCGAAAAATTGCCGCTCGTCGAGCGCCAGAACTTGCTAAGAAGCATCCTTACCCCCCGGAAATGCTTGCCGCTTTTGTGCGCGGATTGGCCTGGCTTCTGCGCCTTCCTTGATGAATCGAGCGTTGACTGCAGGATCTCAACTCCACACAACCTGACATTGTGGTTAAGGCCCGGTTGCCGGAAACCACGAAGCCTTGCCATTGTTGCTGCTTGATTTTTTCGCCCCTGCGACACAAGGGAATGCCGCTTGCGCTTGCGTTGTGGGCGGATTGCTGTATAGACGCCCCCAATCTGCCGGTCCCAGCTGGGGGCTGAACGGAGGGCCGGAGGTTTTTTCGAAAACCTTCGTGTGAAGACAGAAGTGCTTCCGCCTCCCGTGTCTCCGCTCTCGACCGTCTCGTCATGCTCCTTTCTTCCCCGCCCCCTTTTACTGGGAACAGYGGGTCAGAGAAGTTGCAGAGGCTTTTGCCGCCGGGAACCGGGAGAGAAACGAAGAAAGGCACTGATACACTATGGCTCTTTACGAACATGTGTTTCTTGCCCGGCAGGACCTCTCGCAGCAGCAGGTCGATGCGCTTGTCGAACAGTACAAGGGCGTCATCTCCGCAAATGGCGGGTCCGTCGGCCGGGTCGAGAACTGGGGACTGAAGTCCCTCACCTACCGGGTCAACAAGAACCGGAAGGCTTACTACACGCTGATGGACCTGAACTGCCCGCCGGCCGCGCTCAACGAGATGGAGCGCCAGATGGGCCTGTCCGAAGACGTGCTGCGTTTCCTGACCATCAAGGTCGAAGCGCATGAGGAAGGCCCGTCGGCCATGATGCAGAAGCGCGAAGAGCGCTCGGAACGCGGCGGCTTCGGCGACCGTGACCGTGGCGATCGTGGTCCGCGCTCGTTTGGCGACCGTGATCGCGGCGACCGTGGCGATCGTCCGCCGCGTTCGTTCGGCGACGCCGGTGCCGATCGTGGTCCGCGCCGTCCGCGCGAAGGCTTTGAAGGGGGTGCAGAATAATGGTCGACATCAACCAGATCCCGACCCGGCGCCCGTTCCATCGCCGCCGCAAGACCTGCCCGTTCTCCGGCGCCAACGCCCCCAAGATCGACTACAAGGACGTGCGTCTGCTTCAGCGCTACATTTCCGAGCGCGGCAAGATCGTGCCGTCGCGCATCACCGCCGTCAGCCAGAAGAAGCAGCGCGAACTCGCCAAGGCGATCAAGCGCGCCCGCTTCCTCGGCCTGCTGCCCTACGTGGTTCGCTAAGACTTTCGAGCGGGCGGCTTGCCGCCCGCTTTCTTCACCTCGGCGACGGGCGCCGCGGGATCGCATTCAAATCCCGAGTTGAGGTCAAACCTCTAACTGCCTGAACAGGCAGGACAGCGACACCGGCGCCAAGGCGCGCCCCAAGCTTCCTGACCTGTTCCCAAGACAATTCGGCGTCGATCGCATGATTGCCGCCCAACGGAAGGAACAAAACCATGGAAGTCATTCTTCTCGAACGCGTTTCCCGCCTCGGCCAGATGGGCGATACCGTCAAGGTCAAGGACGGCTTTGCCCGTAACTTCCTGCTGCCGCAGGGCAAGGCGCTGCGCGCCAACGAAGCCAACAAGAAGAAGTTCGAAGGCCAGCGCGCCCAACTCGAAGCCCGCAACCTCGAGCGCAAGTCGGAAGCCAGCCAGGTCGCCGAAAAGCTCGACGGCAAGAGCTTCATCGCCGTGCGTTCGGCTGGCGAAACCGGCCAGCTCTACGGCTCGGTGTCGACCCGTGACATCGCGGATCTGCTGACAGCGGAAGGCTTCACGGTCAACCGCAACCAGATCCTGCTCAACCAGCCGATCAAGACCATCGGCCTCACCAATGTGGCGATCGCGCTGCATCCGGAAGTCGAGGTCACGATCACGCTCAACATCGCCCGCACGGCCGACGAAGCCGAACGCCAGGCCAAGGGTGAGAC
>NZ_JBFULQ010000089.1:0-16291 GCF_054049815.1 Mesorhizobium sp. P5_C1
GCCAGAAGGTCGGCCGCTCACCTTGGCTGCAGCCCGTTATTGTTGATGAAAAGGCCGGCGAAATCGGTGACATTATCCAGGTGCGAATCACGAAGACGGGCTACAACAGCCTGTTCGCCGAATTGGCCTGAGGGTCTCGGCAGATGAGGAGAGACGGTTGAGCGCTGCAGAAGTGAAGAGCCTGCCCCCGGCACCGGCGTCTGGGGCTTCTGACATGGCGCACATCGTTCTGACTTTCGACAACAACAAGCTTGCCAGCGCCCTTTACGGTCAGTTCGACGAGAACCTGGCCAGGCTCGAGCAGAAGCTCGGCGTCGACATCCGCTCGCGCGGCAACCAGCTGACGATCAAGGGCTCGGCGTCGGCCGCCGAGCAGGCCCGCCGGGCTTTGGACAATCTCTACGGCATTCTCCAGAAGGGCGTCGACATCGGCCAGTCCGACGTCGACGGCGCCGTGCGCATGGCGATTGCCGCCGACGATCAGCTGACCTTGCCGACGTTGGAACGCAAGGGGAAGGTCTCCGCCGCCCAGATCGCCACCCGCAAGAAGACGATCTATGCCCGCTCGCTCAACCAGGACGCCTATATGCGCGCGCTGGAGCGGTCGGAACTGGTGTTCGGCATCGGCCCGGCCGGGACCGGCAAGACCTATCTGGCAGTGGCGCATGCCGCGATGCTGCTTGAGCGCGGCATGGTCGAACGCATCATCCTGTCGCGGCCGGCCGTGGAGGCCGGCGAACGGCTGGGCTTCCTGCCGGGCGACATGAAGGAGAAGGTCGATCCCTATCTGCGCCCTCTCTATGATGCGCTTTACGACATGATGCCCGCCGACAAAGTCGAGCGCGCCATTGCCGCGGAAGTGATCGAGATCGCGCCGCTCGCCTTCATGCGCGGCCGCACGCTGGCGCATGCCGCCGTCATCCTCGACGAAGCGCAGAACACCACGCCGATGCAGATGAAGATGTTCCTGACCCGTCTCGGCGAGAACTCGCGCATGATCGTCACCGGCGATCCGACGCAGATCGACCTGCCCTCGAACACGAAATCGGGCCTGGTCGAAGCCTTGCGCGTGCTGGATGGCGTGGCCGGCGCGGTAACCGTGCGCTTCAACGATGGCGACGTCGTCCGTCATCCGCTGGTGGCGGAAATCGTCAGGGCGTATGACCGGGATGCCAAACTGGCGCGCGGCCTCGGCGCCGAGAATTGATGTGACGATGCGGCCTCATGCCTGAGGACAACATATCCGGCGACGGGGCGCGTCCGGTCCCCGTCGAAATTGATATATCAGTCGAGGCGGGCAATTGGCCCGATGAGGCAAGCCTGACACGGCTGGTCGATCGCGCTGCCGCGGCTGCTTTTGCCGAAACCGGCGTGTCGGGCCGTTCCGAACTCAGCCTCGTTTTTTCCGACGACGCCCATATCCGGACCCTCAACGCCGGCTGGCGCGGCAAGGACAAACCGACCAACGTCTTGTCTTTCCCAGCTTTTCCGCTCGTGCAAGGCGCTCCATTGCCGCCAATGCTAGGTGACATCGTGCTCGCCGCCGAGACGGTCGCGCGTGAAGCGGCACTGGAAGACAAGCCTGTCGAGAACCATATCACTCATCTCGTGGTCCATGGCCTGCTGCACCTTTTGGGCTATGACCACGAGACCGACGCCGAGGCCGAGGCGATGGAGGCCATCGAGCGCGCAGCGCTCGCAAGGCTTGCCATTCCCGATCCCTACGCGTAACTACGTCTGACCAATTGACCGGACGACGATGAACGACAAACCAGAGACTGCCGCCCGCCCCGACGCCGGCAGTGCGAACAAGGCTTCCGATACGTCGGAAGAGGGATCAAGTCCGAGTACCGTTACCGGCAGCGTTGCCAGCGAAACATCGCCAGCCGGCCCCTCCCTGTTCGACCGTGTGCTGGGCCTGTTCCGGCAGCGCAACGGAACCAGCCTGCGTGAGGAAATCGCCGGGGCGCTTGCCGAAACGGCGAGCGACGCCGGCGCCTTCTCGCCCGGCGAACGCGCCATGCTCAACAACATCCTGCGTTTGCGCGAGGTGCGCGTCGAGGACGTCATGGTGCCGCGCGCCGACATCGAGGCGGTCGAGATCACGACGACGCTCGGCGATCTGCTGGGCACCTTCGAGCAGTCCGGCCATTCGCGCATGCCGGTCTATTCCGAGACGCTCGATGATCCGCGCGGCATGGTGCACATTCGCGACGTGCTGGCCCACATCACCAAGATCGCGCGCGTCAAGAAGGGCCGCTCGACACGGAAAACTCCTGCCGCTACGGTTCTCGACCTCACGCAGGTCGACCTAGCCCGCACCATTGGCGACCTCAACCTGATCCGCCAGGTGTTGTTCGTGCCGCCGTCGATGCTTGCCTCCGACCTGATGGGCCGCATGCAGACGACACGCACGCAGATGGCGCTGGTCATCGACGAGTATGGCGGCACCGATGGCCTTGCCTCTCTGGAAGACATCGTCGAGATGGTGGTCGGCGACATCGAGGACGAGCATGACGACGATGAGCCGATGATCACCCAGAGCGGCGACGGCGTCTTCATCGTCGACGGCAAGGCCGAGATCGACGACGTCGCCAAAATGATCGGCGAGGATTTCGCCGCCGGCGAACATGGCGAATATGTCGACACCATCGGCGGCATGATCTTCAACACGCTTGGCCGCGTGCCGGCGCGCGGCGAGGTGGTGCAGGCCATCCCCGGCTTCGAATTCCACGTCCTTGATGCCGATCCGCGCCGCGTCAAGCGCGTGCGCATCGTGCAGAGCCAGAAGGGCGAGCGCCGCCGGCGCGCCGCACGCACCGAGCAGGCTTAAGCATGATGCCGAAAAGTTGCAGACTTTTTCGGATAAACATCATGCGACAGCACCAAAGCACGATGCCGAAAAGTTGCAGACTTTTCGGACGAACATCATGCGACAAAACAAGGACATAAGCGCTCGCGGATGACGGTCGAGGACCCCTTCAAGCATTCCACCTTGGGGTCCGGGGTGTTCTACAGGGACCCTCGCGCCGCTCTGGACTGGCTGGAAACGGCCTTCGGCTTCGAGCGCAGCATGGTGGTCAGCGACGCCGATGGAAGGCTCGTCCACTCCGAGATGCGGTTCGGCGACGGCTACATCATCGTCGATTCCCAATGGACCGATTACGTCGCCAGCCCCTGTTCCGTCTCCGGCAAGAATACCCAATCAGTCTATGTGCGGCTGAAGGACGGCCTAGACGCCCATTGTGAGCACGCCAGGGCAAACGGCGCCGAGATCATCCAGGAGCCTGCCGACCAGTTCTACGGCGAACGGCAGTATCGGGCACGTGATCCCGAAGGCCATGTCTGGACCTTCACCCAGACCATTCGAGCTGTTTCGCGTGAAGAGGCCGAACGGCTGGGCGGCGTGCGCATCGACGGCTGGCACCGGTAGGCGGAGCTTGCATCGCAGCCAGCCATCCGGCGTTTGGAGCGCGGACCGCAGCCTGTTAAATCTTGCTTCCTGATTCGCGCGACTCGGAAGTTTGCATGGAGCGCCTGGCCGGCCGGATAATTCTGCTTTGGGGTTGGCGGCGCGCGCTGGTGGCGTTTCTCGCCGGGGCGTTTGCCGTGCTTGGACAGGCCCCTTACGATTTCTTCGCTGCCTGTTTCATCTCGTTTCCCTTGCTGGTCTGGCTGATCGATGGCGCCACCGGCGAAGCCTCCGGCAGCCTGTTTCGTCGCCTGCGGCCTGCCTTCGCCGTCGGCTGGTGGTTCGGCTTCGGCTATTTCCTAGCCGGCCTCTGGTGGATTGGCTCGGCACTGCTGGTCGAGGCTGACAGCTTTGCCTGGGCGCTTCCCTTCGCGGTGGTCGGCATTCCCTTCGCACTCGCCTTTTTCTACGGCTTTGCGGCAATGGTTGCCCGACTGCTGTGGAGCAGCGATATCGGCCGCATTGCCGCCCTTGCTTTTGGTTTTGGGCTGGCGGAGTGGCTGCGCGACTTCCTGTTCACCGGTTTTCCGTGGAATGCGATCGGCTATGCGGCCATGCCCGTGCCCTTGCTGATGCAGAGCGTCTCGGTGACCGGCATGATCGGCATGAACGCGCTCGCTGTGTTCGTCTTCGCATTGCCGGCGCTGCTGGTGGCGCGCCGGCATCTGCGCCTCGGCGCGGCACTGTTTGCCGTCCTCGCCGCCGCCCATATCGGTTTCGGCTATGTCAGGCTTGCCACTCCCGAAAAGCCGGCAACGCACAGCCTGGATGTCCGCATCGTCCAGCCGGCCGTGGATCTGTCGGAAAAGTGGGATGCCTCGGTGCGCGACCGCATCTTCGCAACTTTGATGGGCCTGTCGGCCAAGGCGCCGGACCCCGGTCATGAAAAGCCGCAATTGATCCTGTGGCCGGAGACCTCGGTGCCGTTCCTCTTCACCGAGCGTCCGGACGCATTGACGGCGCTGGGCGACATGCTCGGTCCCGGCCAGATGCTGATCGCCGGCGTCGTCCGCGAGGAAGGCGGCTCGGCGGCGAATGCCGACAGCCGCTACTACAACTCCGTGGTGGCGATCGACGACAAGGGTGAAATCGCCGACGCCGTCGACAAGGTTCATCTGGTGCCGTTCGGCGAATACCTGCCTTTTGCCGATCTGCTTGAGCGTTTCGGCATCGAGCAACTGGTTGCCGGGCCGATGACATTTGCGGCGGGCAACGAGCGGCACGCCATCACTTTGCCTGACGGCATCCGTGCGCTGCCATTTATCTGTTATGAGGTGATCTTTCCCGATCTGGTGGCAGTTGACGCTACGTCAGCGCAGCTTATTGTGAACGTTACCAATGATGCGTGGTTCGGTCACACGCCGGGTCCGTATCAGCATTTCAGGCAGGCCCAGATCCGTGCGGTGGAGAATGGATTGCCATTGTTGCGTGCTGCCAACAACGGTATCTCGGCCGTCGTCGATACGCGCGGGCGCGTCGTCGATGCGCTGGCGATCAATGCGCGCGGCGCCATCGATGCACGCGTGCCGATTTCCGGACAGGCGTTCATATCCGCCGGCCAGAGACGCATTAACGGAATGCTGATCATGTTGCTGTTTGCCATCGCCGCCGCATTGTTGAACGTAAGGCAAAGGCTACGGGTGAATTGACAGCCCACACATTAGAAACTCATACTGTAAGCGCCTGAAATTTTCTCGAAGTCGGTGGATCGTTCTGTTGGGGCAGTTGCCGCCGGCGTCGTTTGGGCAAAGAAAAAATAGAGAAAGCCGAAAAAATTCGGCGAGGAAAAAATGACAGAAGACAACAAGAAGAAACCGAATCCGATCGACATCCATGTTGGCAGTCGCATCCGGCTTCGCCGCAATATGCTCGGAATGAGCCAGGAGAAACTGGGCGAGAATCTCGGCATCACATTTCAACAGATTCAGAAATATGAAAAGGGCACCAACCGCGTCGGCGCCAGCCGCCTGCAGGCGATAGCGTCGATTCTCGGTGTGCCAGTCGCCTTCTTTTTCGAGGATGCGCCCGGCCAGGAGGCCGCGCACGGCCGTGGCTTTGCCGAAGACACGTCGATGGCTTTCGCCGTCGAATTCTGCGGCAGTCCTGAAGGCCTTCAGCTTAACCGCGCCTTCGTCAAGATTGCCGATGCCAAGGTGCGCCGCAGGATCATTGACTTGGTCAAATCGCTCTCCACGGACGATCTCGACTGATCCGCAATCCCGTTTGGACCGGCGGCAACCTGCCGCCGGTGGCACAAGATAACTGCATCGACATTCATGCCAGAACGGCAGCACCGCTTGACGAGCGGCGCTCCACCCCGCTAACACGTGGCGCGCCAAAATCGGCAGCCTGCCGATCGTTTTTTCAAGAGGGGACACCCGTGACGCGGCAGAATTACTTCTTTACCTCGGAATCCGTTGCCGAGGGCCATCCCGACAAAGTCTGCGACCGGATCTCCGACGAGATCGTCGATCTGGTCTATCGCGAAGCCAAGAAGACCGGCATGGACCCATGGAAAGTCCGTGTCGCCTGCGAGACGCTGGCCACCACCAACCGCGTCGTCATCGCCGGTGAGGTGCGCGTCCCCGAGACGCTGCTGAAGAAGGACAAGGAAGGCAACATCCTCAAGGATGCCGCCGGCCACCCGGTGGTCAATCCGGCGAAGTTCAAGTCGGTAGCCCGCAAGGCGATCCGTGAAATCGGCTATGAGCAGGCCGGCTTCCACTGGAAGAACGCGAAAATCGAGGTCCTGCTGCACGGTCAGTCGCCCGATATCGGCCAGGGTGTCGACAATGCGTCCGACCGCCAGGGCGAGGAAGGTGCCGGCGATCAGGGCATCATGTTCGGCTATGCCTGCCGCGAGACGCCGGATCTGATGCCGGCGCCGATCTACTACAGCCACAAGATCCTCGAACTGCTAGCCGCCGCCCGCCACGAAGGCAGCGGTGAAGCCGGCAGGCTCGGTCCGGACGCCAAGAGCCAGGTCACTGTCCGCTATGTCGACGGCAAGGCCGCCGAGGCGACGCAGATCGTGCTGTCGACACAGCACCTCGATGCGAGCTGGGATTCGAAGAAGGTCCGCAAGGTCGTCGAACCCTATATCCGCGAGGCGCTGGGCGAGCTCAAGATCGCCGACAACTGCATGTGGTACATCAACCCGACCGGCAAGTTCGTCATTGGCGGGCCGGATGGCGACGCCGGGCTGACTGGCCGCAAGATCATCGTCGACACCTATGGCGGTGCCGCACCGCATGGCGGCGGCGCTTTCTCGGGCAAGGACACCACCAAGGTCGATCGTTCCGCTGCCTATGCGGCGCGCTACCTCGCCAAGAACGTCGTGGCGGCGAAACTCGCCGACCGCTGCACCATTCAGCTTTCCTACGCCATCGGCGTCGCCCAGCCGCTGTCGGTCTATGTCGACCTGCACGGCACCGGCAAGGTCGACGAGGCCAAGCTTGAAGAGGCGCTGCGCACGGTGATGGATCTGTCGCCGTCAGGCATCCGCCGCCATCTCGATCTCAACAAGCCGATCTACGCCAAGACGTCGTCCTACGGCCATTTTGGCCGCAAAGCCGGCCGCGATGGGTCCTTCTCCTGGGAAAAGACCGATCTCGCCAAGGCGCTCAAGGACGCGGTCGCCGCCTGACAGCGGCGCCGCAAAGTCCTGCCATGGACCCGAAGGACAGACCAAGCCGCGCGACCGAAGCCTTCTTCGGTCGCCGGCGCGGCAAGACCATGCGTCCGCAGCAGGCGGCCGCACTGGAAAGCGGCTTTGGCACGTATCGGCTCGATCTGACGGGTGAACCTCCGGCAGATCTCAGCACCCTGTTTGAAGCGGATGTTTCGGCGGTTCGTCTCGAAATCGGCTTCGGCGGCGGCGAACATCTCTTGCATCGCGCCACCGAGGCGCCATCGATTGGCTTTATCGGCGTCGAGCCCTTCGTCAACGGCATGGCCAAGATGATGATGGCGGTGAGGGAAAAGCCGCTTGCCAATCTCAAGGTCTATGACGACGACGCCACCCGGCTGCTCGACTGGCTGCCGCAAGCCTCGCTCGCCGGCATCGACCTTCTCTATCCGGATCCGTGGCCGAAGAAGAAGCACTGGAAGCGCCGTTTCGTCAGCCCGATCAATCTCGACCGTTTCGCGCGCGTGCTGAAGCCGGGTTCAAAATTCCGCTTTGCCTCCGATATCGACACCTATGTGAACTGGACCTTGCTGCACTGTCGGGCGCATGGTGCATTCGCGTGGCAGGCTTCGGAGGCGGCGGATTGGCATCGGCCCTACGATGGCTGGCCGGGTACCCGTTACGAGGCGAAGGCTGTTCGTGAGGGCCGGCGGCCCGCCTATCTTACCTTCATCAGGAGGTAAGCAGGCCGATCGCACGCGGCCTCCGGGGTTCGCCGGCGGCAAGCGCGTGCGTCGTCAGCCCGCCAAACCCTTAGAAACGGCCGATCCTGTTGAAGACAGCCGGATCCATGCCGAGCTTGCGCAGGTCGTCCGCGCGTGGCCTGCGGCCGACTTCCACGGAACGCGACGCAGCGACTGCACTGCCAAATGTCGTGAAGAGATGGCCTATGGCGGATAGAATCTTGCGGTTGGTCATGGTCGTATCCTTTCGCTGCTGTGACGTGTCGTCATCTTTGTGCGATGCAACATAGATGGTGATGCAGCGTTGAGGCTCACAGGGGTACTGCCGCATGGAGGCCATGCGTCTGGCGCAACACTGTCGTTGCCACGGCTTTTGTCCGTGCCGATACGGCGGGCTTGAAACAGCGGCCATGATCGGTTATATCAGCCTCAAATTCTTGGTCGGTATGACGAAGAGTGGGTCCACCCGGTCCCGCTCTTTTTTATTACCTGCCGGTAGCTTCGGGTAGAACGACAGGGATCGAATGACTGCAACGGCAAGCGAAGGCGACGACCGCATCATCCGCGAAAGCGGCATCGATGCGCGCATCGCGCTGATCGTCCAGCCGGTTCTGCGCGGCATCGGCTTCCGCCTCGTGCGGGTGCATCTGTCGGGCCAGAACGGGCTGACGCTGCAGATCATGGCCGAGCGCGAGGACGGCACCATGACCGTCGAGGACTGCGAAGAGGTCAGCCGCGCGGTGTCGCCGGCCCTCGACGTCGATGATCCGATCGAAAAGGCCTATCACCTCGAAGTCTCTTCGCCCGGCATCGACCGGCCGCTGGTCCGCAAATCGGATTTCGCGACCTGGACCGGCCATCTGGTCAAGATGGAGACGTCGATCATCGTCGCCGACCGCAAGCGGTTCAAGGGCAAGATCGTCGAGGCCGGTGACAACGATGTGCTGATCGAGCGCGAAAAGGCCGCCTATGGCGAGGAGCCGACGGTGCGGGTCCCCTATGACGCGATTTCCGAAACGCGCCTGATCCTGACCGACGATCTCATTCGCGATGCCCTGTCGAAAGACAACAGGGCGCGCAAGGAAGCCAAGAAACGCCGCGGCGAACCGGACGATGATGCGCCCGAGGGTGCGGATGCCGGCGCGGAAAACGAAACCGAACAGGAACTATGATTGAGCTGCCGGGCGCAAAGGTCCGGCGAACAGGCTCGGGAGAAAAACGATGGTTGTAAGCGCCAACAGGCTTGAACTGCTGCAGATCGCCGATGCGGTCGCGCGCGAAAAGTCGATCGACAAGTCAATCGTCATCGCCGCCATGGCCGATGCGATCCAGAAGGCGGCGCGTTCGCGTTACGGCCAGGAGACCAACATCCGCGCCGACATCAACCCGAACACCGGCGAGATGAAGCTGCAGCGGCTGATGGAAGTGGTCGAGAAGGTCGACGACTACGCCACCCAGATCGCCATTTCCTCGGCGCGCGAGCGCAACCCCGACGCCCAGCTCGGCGACTTCATCGCCGAACAGCTGCCGCCGATGGATTTCGGCCGCATTGCCGCCCAGTCGGCCAAGCAGGTCATCGTGCAGAAGGTGCGTGAGGCCGAACGCGACCGCCAGTATGATGAATACAAGGACCGCATCGGCGAAATCGTCAACGGCACCGTCAAGCGTGTCGAATATGGCAACGTCATCGTCGATCTCGGCCGTGGCGAGGCGATCATCCGTCGCGACGAACTGATCCCGCGCGAAAACTACAAATATGGCGACCGCGTCCGCGCCTATGTCTACGACGTGCGCCGCGAGCAGCGCGGCCCGCAGATATTCCTGTCGCGCACCCATCCGCAGTTCATGGCCAAGCTCTTCACCATGGAAGTGCCGGAAATCTATGACGGCATCATCGAAATCAAGTCGGTCGCCCGCGACCCCGGTTCTCGCGCCAAGATCGCCGTCATCTCGCGTGATTCTTCGATCGATCCGGTCGGCGCCTGCGTCGGCATGCGCGGCAGCCGCGTCCAGGCCGTCGTTGGCGAATTGCAGGGCGAGAAGATCGACATCATTCCGTGGTCGCCTTCGGCCGCGTCCTTCATCGTCAACGCGCTGCAGCCGGCGGAAGTCGCCAAGGTCGTGCTCGACGAGGATGCCGAACGCATCGAAGTCGTGGTTCCCGACGACCAGCTGTCGCTGGCCATCGGCCGCCGCGGCCAGAACGTGCGGCTCGCTTCGCAGTTGACCGGCTGGGACATCGACATCCTGACCGAGGCCGAAGAATCCGAGCGTCGCCAGAAGGAATTCGTCGAGCGTTCGTCGCTGTTCATGGAAGCCCTCGACGTCGACGAGATGGTCGGCCAGGTGCTGGCCTCCGAAGGCTTCACCAGCGTCGAGGAAGTCGCCTATGTCGATTCCGGCGAAATCGCCTCGATCGATGGCTTCGACGAAGACACCGCTTCGGAAATCCAGACCCGCGCCCGCGAGTATCTGGAGAAGATCGAAGCCGAGCACGACGACAAGCGCAAGGCGCTCGGCGTCTCCGACGAATTGCGCGAAATCCCCGGCGTCACCACCGCCATGATGGTGACGCTTGGCGAGGACGGCGTGAAGACGATCGAGGATTTCGCCGGCTATGCCGCCGACGACCTGACCGGCTGGAAGGAACGCAAGGACGGCGAGACGAAAGTGTATCCGGGCGTGCTGGCCAGTCATGGCGTGACACGCGCCGATGCCGAACAGATGGTTCTGGCCGCCCGCCTGAAGGCTGGTTGGATCACCGAAGACGAGCTTGCAGCCGAAGAAGAAACGGCTGACGAAGCCGTTGGTGCGTGAGGTGAAACCGCATCGCACCGAACCCGCCCTTGGACGAGATGAACGATCGCACCTGCATCGTCACCCGCAGGCAGGCCGAACCGGATGAATTGATCCGGTTCGTCGTCGGCCCGGATTCGGCCGTCGTTCCCGACATCAAGAGAAATCTGCCCGGCCGTGGTTGCTGGGTGACCGCCGACCGCCTACATATCGACAAGGCGGCGGCAAAGAACCTTTTTGCCCGCGCCTTCAAGGCACAGGTGGTCGTGCCGCCCGATCTTGGCGGCATGGTCGACGGGCTGCTTTCCAAATCCGCTCTGGGCATGCTTGGGCTTGCTCGCAAGGCAGGCGCGATTTCTCTTGGAGCCACCAAGGTCGAGAGCGCGGTGCGCGGCGGATTGGCGCTTTTCGTGCTCCATGCGACCGAGGCGTCCGACGACGGCGTGCGCAAGATCAGCCAGGCGCGACGGGCGACAGTCCATCTCGGCGGGCCCGCTATCCTTGCCTACAAACTTTTCTCCGAGGCCGAGTTGAGCTTGGCATTGGGGGGTACAAATGTGATACATGCTGCCGTTCTCGCGGGAGACGCGGGCAGGGCGGTCCAGAAGCGCATGGTTGCGCTCGACCGGTATCGGGGCGGTTCCCCGGACGATCTGGCAATGCTTGCGGCTGTTGCTGACGAAGATGATGCCGCAGAGGATATGGAATGAGCGATACGAAATCGGGTGACGACAATACGCTGAGTGTGACGCCGAAGAAGACCTTGACGCTAAAGCGCCCCGGTATGGAACAGGGCACTGTGCGCCAGAACTTCTCGCACGGCCGCACCAAGCAGGTCGTCGTCGAAACCAAGAAGCGCAAGTTCTCGATGCCCGGCGACAAGCCGGAGCCGGTTGCCGCCCCCGTCTTCATACCGAAGCCGGCGGTTGTGGCCGCACCCGTCGTACAGGAAGCGCCGAAGGCGCCACCGCCGCCTCCGGTCGAGCGCAGCGGCATGGTGCTGAACGAACTGTCGCGCAGTGAAATGGAAGCGCGCCGCAGGGCGCTCGAAGGCTCGAAGGTACGCGAGGTCGAGGACCGACAGCGCGCTGCCGAGGACGCCAAGCGCCGCGCCGAGGACGAAGAGCGCCGCAAGCGCGAACGCGAAGAATCCGCGCGCCGCCAGGCTGAGGAAGAGGCGCGGTTGCAGACTGAGGCAGAGTCCCGCCGTCGCGCCGAGGAAGAGGCACGTCGCCGCGCGCCGCTGGCCGCGGAACTGGCAACGGTCGACGACGAGGAAGAGGTCAAGCCGAAGCGGATTGGCGCTGGCGCGCCGGTGCGCCGTCCGGTCACGCCTGAAGTGGCGCGTCCGGCCAAGCCGACCAAGGCCGAGGAAGATCGCCGTCGTGGCAAGCTGACGCTGAATTCCGCATTGTCCGATGAGGACGCGCGGGCCCGTTCGCTGTCGTCGATGCGCCGCCGCCAGGAAAAATTCAAGCGCGCGATGCACAATGAGCCGCGCGAGAAAGTTATGCGCGAAGTGATCTTGCCAGAGACCATCACCATCCAGGAACTTGCGCAACGCATGTCCGAGCGTGCGGTCGATCTGGTCAAGTTCTTCATGAAGCAGGGCCAGATCCTGAAGCCGGGCGACGTCATCGACGCCGATACGGCGGAGCTGGTTGCCACCGAATTCGGCCACACCGTCCGCCGCGTCGCCGAGTCCGACATCGAGGAAGGCCTGTTCAACATCGCCGACAATGTCGAGGACCTGGTGACGCGTCCGCCCGTCGTGACGATCATGGGCCACGTCGATCACGGCAAGACCTCGCTGCTCGACGCCATCCGCAATGCCAATGTCGTCTCCGGCGAAGCCGGTGGCATCACCCAGCATATCGGCGCCTACCAGGTCGAGAAGAACGGTCACAAGATCACGTTCATCGACACGCCCGGCCACGCCGCCTTCACGGCGATGCGTGCTCGTGGCGCCCAGGCGACCGACATCGCCATCCTGGTGGTTGCGGCCGACGACAGCGTCATGCCGCAGACGATCGAATCGATCAGCCACGCCAAGGCGGCCGGCGTTCCGATCATCGTGGCGATCAACAAGATCGACAAGCATGATGCCGATCCGCAGAAGGTGCGCTCCGAACTGCTGCGCCATGAGGTCTTCGTCGAATCCATGGGCGGTGAAGTGCTGGACGTCGAAGTGTCGGCGACCAAGGGCACCAATCTCGACAAGCTGCTCGAGGCGATCCTGCTGCAGGCCGAAATCCTCGACCTCAAGGCCAATCCGGACCGTACCGCCGAGGGTGTTGTCATCGAGGCCCAACTCGACAAGGGCCGTGGCCCCGTCGCCACCGTGCTGGTGCAGACCGGCACGCTGATGCCGGGCGACATCCTTGTCGCCGGCAACGAATGGGGCCGGGTGCGCGCGCTGGTCAACGATCGTGGCGGGCAGATCAAGGAAGCACCGCCGGCGATGCCCGTCGAAGTGCTTGGCCTGCAGGGAACCCCGCAGGCCGGCGACCGCTTCGCCGTGGTCAACAACGAAGCCCGTGCCCGCGAGATCACCGAATATCGCCAGCGTCTGGCGCGCGAGAAGGCGGTTGCCAAGCATGCCGGTCAGCGCGGCTCGCTCGAGCAGATGATGTCGCAGTTGCAGACGAGCGGGCTGAAGGAATTCCCGTTGGTCATCAAGGGCGACGTGCAGGGCTCGATCGAAGCGATCAACGCGGCGCTCGACAAGCTCGGCACCGACGAAGTGCGTGCGCGCATCGTCCATGCCGGCGCCGGTGCCATCACCGAAAGCGACGTGTCGCTGGCGGAGACTTCGGGTGCGGCGATCATCGGCTTCAACGTTCGTGCCAACGTCCAGGCACGTGCTGCCGCCGCTGCCGCGGGCATCGAAATCCGCTATTACTCGATCATCTACAACCTTGTGGATGACGTGAAGGCGGCTCTGTCGGGTCTGCTGTCGCCGGAGCGTCGCGAGACCTTCATCGGCAATGCGCAGATCCTCGAAATCTTCGACATCACCAAGGTCGGCAAGATCGCCGGCTGCCGTGTCACCGAAGGCAAGGTCGAGCGTGGTGCGGGCGTGCGTCTGATCCGCGACAACGTCGTCATCCACGAAGGCACGCTGAAGACCCTGAAGCGCTTCAAGGACGAGGTTGCGGAAGTTCCCGGCGGCCAGGAGTGCGGCATGGCCTTCCAGAACTACGAGGACATGCGCGTCGGCGACATCATCGAGTGCTTCCGCGTCGAGATGGTGACCCGTACGCTCTGAGTTCGAGTGACTTGTCGATACCGGGCGGTGGTCGAAAGACCGCCGCCCCCAAGTCTATTGAGCAGGTCCTATTGAGAATGACCATATGAGACATGCGGCACGGTTCCATCCCGCGCCTCACGCTTTCAGGATCGAGAAAAATGCCCCGTCCAACCACATCCAGCCCATCCCAGCGCATGCTGCGCGTCGCCGAACAAGTGCGCCATGCCTTGTCCGAAACCTTGCAGCGCGGCGAGATCATCGATCCGCTGATCGAGAACACCGTGGTTTCGGTTTCGGAAGTGCGCATGTCGCCCGACCTGAAGGTCGCTACCGCTTTCGTCTCGCCGCTCGGCGCCAAGGATACCGATGCGGTGGTGGAGGCGCTGAACAAGCATGCGAAGTTCGTGCGTGGCCGTGTCTCCGGCGCGCTGCGGCAGATGAAGTTTATGCCGGAGTTCCGTTTCAAGCTCGACACCTCCTTCGACAATTTCGCCAGGATCAACGATCTCTTGAAGTCGCCCGAAGTGGCGCGCGATCTGGGTTCCGAAGGCCAGGACAAAGACGACAACAAGGACACCGAATAGTGGCGCGTCGCGGCAAGAAGAAGGGCCGGCCGATCTCGGGCTGGCTGGTCCTGGACAAGCCGGTCGGCATGGGTTCGACCGAAGCCGTCTCCAAGATCAAATGGCTGTTCCAGGCGGAAAAGGCCGGCCACGCCGGCACGCTCGATCCGCTAGCGTCCGGCATGCTGCCGATCGCGCTTGGCGAAGCCACCAAGACCGTGCCTTACGTGCAGGACGGCGCCAAGATCTATCGCTTCACCGTTGCCTGGGGGCAGGAGCGTTCGACCGATGATCTCGAGGGTCCGGTGACGAAGAACTCGGACCTGCGTCCGGCGGAAGCCGAGGTGCTTGCGCTGCTGCCGAAATACACCGGCGTCATCATGCAGACGCCGCCGCAATTCTCGGCCATCAAGATATCAGGCGAGCGCGCCTATGATCTGGCCCGTGACGGCGCGACGGTCGACATACCCGCACGAGAGGTCGAGATCGGCCGGCTCGATATTGTCGAGCACGATGCCGACCATACTGTTTTCGAAGTCGAATGCGGCAAGGGCACCTATGTGCGCTCGCTGGCCCGCGATATGGGCCGCGATCTCGGCTGTTTCGGCCATATTTCCGAACTGCGCCGGGTCGAGGTCGAGCCGTTCACGCCGGAGGACTTCGTCACCATCGCAGAACTGGAGGCCGCCCGTTTCGGCGTGCCGGGTGAAGACGACCCGGACGCGACAGATGCCGCTGACACGGTTGAAGCCGCTGACGAGGTGGCAGCGCCGATCGACTTCGACGCCATCGACGCCCTTCTGGTGGATACATCCGCTGCCCTTGACTGCCTGCCGCAGGTCGCCATCAGCGACGACGCGGCGACGAAAATCCGCCTCGGCAATCCGGTCATCATCCGCGGCCGCGACGCACCGGTGGAAGCCGAAGAAGCCTGCGCGACGGCGCGCGGCAAGCTGGTCGCCATCGGTGCCATCGAGCAAGGCATGTTCAAGCCCAAGCGGGTCTTTGCCGGCTGACGGCCAAGGTTATTCCAGGAAAAGCGAGAGCGGTTTTCCGTCCGGAATTGCGACAAAACGAGGTTCTAACTTCAGGTCGACTTTACGCTCGAGGGGCATATGGAAAAGGCCGAGGCGGTGAAAAAGCGGGCGCCGGTGAAGACGCGGCGGCCGCCGGTCGGGGCGTCGCCTGGCACGCTGATCGCCGATCCGGCGGCGCGGCGCTCGGAACTGCGGCTGACCCTCATCTCGCCGCAGAAATTCAAGACCATCGAAAATGCCAGCATCGACGACCTGAACACCCATTGCGACAAATGGCCGGTCATCTGGCTCGACTGCACCGGCCTCGCCAACATTCCGCTGATTGAGGAGATCGGCCGCATTTTCAGCCTGCATCCGCTGGCGTTGGAGGACGTCGTCAACACCGGCCAGCGGCCGAAGGTCGACTTCTTCGAGGATCATGCCTTCGTCGTCGTCAGGATGATTGATGATGTCACGTCGCACCGCTACGAGCAGATCGCCGTCTTCTTCGGCAACAACTTCGTCGTCACCTTCCAGGAGCGTGAAGGCGATCCGTTCAATCCGGTGCGCAAGCGCATCGAGAGCTCGGCGCCCAACCGGTTGCGCGCGCGCGGCGCCGACTACCTCGCCTACGCGCTGATCGACGCTGTCGTCGACAGCTATTTCCCGCCGATCGAGGCCGCAGGCGACATGGTCGACGGCATCGAGGACGAAATGCTGCACACGACGCACAAGCATCAGATGCGGCAGCTGCATGAATTGCGGCGCGATGCCAATGTGCTGAAGGGGGTGCTGTGGCCGATGCGCGATGCGCTGGCAACGC
>NZ_JBFULQ010000090.1:0-16248 GCF_054049815.1 Mesorhizobium sp. P5_C1
TGAAATCCGTGCGGCGCACTGATCCACCGCCCTCGCGATATTGCCCCTCCCGCGCCCCCCGAATCCGCCTATAGTATATCCATGCCCATTCGCCAGCTTTCCGAAACGATGATCAACCAGATCGCCGCCGGCGAAGTCATCGAGCGTCCGGCAAGCGTGGTCAAGGAACTGGTCGAGAATGCCCTCGACGCCGGTGCTGCGCGTGTCGAGATCGTCACCGCCGGCGGCGGGCTGAACCTGATCCGCGTCACCGATGACGGCTCCGGCATTCCCGAGCCGGAGCTGGCGCTGGCGATCGCACGCCACTGCACCTCCAAGCTCACAGCGGACATCAACGACATTCGCTCGCTCGGCTTTCGCGGCGAGGCGCTGCCGTCGATCGGCTCGGTGTCGCGGCTGTCGATCCGTTCGCGGACAGCGACAAGCGACAGCGCCGCCGAGATCGGCATCGAGGGCGGCCGCGTCTTGCCCGTCAGACCGGCGGCAGCCAACCGCGGCACCACGGTCGAAGTGCGCGACCTGTTCTTCGCCACGCCCGCCCGACTGAAATTCATGAAGGGTGAGCGCGCGGAGAGCTCGGCTACCAGCGACGTGGTCAAGCGCATCGCCATCGCCTTCCCCGCCGTGCGCTTCACATTGGCGGGTTCGGATCGCTCGACCCTGGAATTGCCGGCGACGGACGACAGTCCGGAAGGCAGCCTGCGCCGCGTCGCCCAGGTGATGGGCGCCGAGTTTCCGGACAATTCCATTGCCATCGACGCGATGCGCGAAGGCGTGCGTCTGACCGGTCACGTGTCGATCCCGTCCTTCACCCGCGCCAACGCGTTGCAGCAATATGCCTATGTCAATGGCAGGCCGGTGCGCGACAAGCTGATTGCCGGCGCCATACGCGGCGCCTTCGCGGATGTCTTGCCGCGCGACCGCCATGCGGTGACGGTGCTGTTCCTGACGCTCGATCCGGCCGTCGTCGATGTCAACGTCCATCCGGCCAAGGCCGATGTCCGCTTCCGCGATCCCGGACTGGTGCGCGGGCTGATCGTCGGCGCTGTCCGGCAAGCACTCGCGGATGCCGGCATCCGCGCCGCCACCACCGGCGCCGCCGGCATGATGGCGGCGTTCCGGCCTGGTGCGGCATCCTACGGCCACGGCGGGCCCGCCAATGGCCACCGCAGCTATGAAGCATCCTACCATGCCTCCGGCCCAGCCGGCTTCGATCCGACGCGCTCGCCGCAGCGGCCGCTCGACATGGGGTTCGAAGGGGCGGGTTTCGAGGGCCCCGGTCAGCGCGGCTTGCGCGAAAATGAGCAGGCGGCATTCGATGCCGGGCCGCTGGCCAGCGCCGATGCACGCGCCGGGCAGAGCGAAGCGGCCGAGACGCTGCTTGGCGCGGTGCTGGGTGCGGCGCGCGCTCAGGTGCATGAGAACTATATCGTCGCGCAGACCAGGGATTCGCTCATCATCGTCGACCAGCATGCGGCGCATGAGCGGCTGGTCTATGAGGCGCTGAAGAACGCGCTGCAGTCGCGCGCCGTGCCGTCACAGATGCTGTTGCTGCCGGAAATCGTCGACCTGCCGGAAGAAGACGCCGAACGGCTGGCGATGCATTCCGAGACGCTGGCCCGCTTTGGACTTGGCGTCGAGCGTTTCGGCCCGGGTGCGGTCGCGGTGCGAGAGACGCCGTCGATGCTGGGCGAGACCAATGTCCAGCAACTGGTGCGCGACCTTGCCGACGAGATCGCCGACAACGACACGGTCGACACGCTGAAGGAGCGGTTGGACAAGATCGCGGCCACCATGGCCTGCCACGGCTCGGTACGCTCCGGCCGCCTGCTCAAGGCCGAGGAGATGAACGCGCTGCTGCGCCAGATGGAGGCAACGCCCGGCTCCGGCACCTGCAACCACGGGCGGCCGACCTATATCGAACTCAAGCTCGCGGATATCGAGAGGCTGTTTGGGAGGCGGTAAGTGGATTGGCGGGGAAGGTACGACAAGGGCCACTTTTCAGCGGCCCTTTTCGACTCAAGCAATCCTTATAACTGTCTGATTCATCTCTTCAAATTCACCACGATCACACCGCCCAGCGCCAATGCGCCGCCGAGCATGCCAAGCAGTGTCGGCACTTCGCCCAGCCAGAAGAAGCCGATCAGGGCGGACATGGGCGAAACCAGATAGAGGAAGTTCGACGCACGTGCGGCCGGCAGGCGCGACAGCGCGGTCGCCCAGGCGGCATAGGCGATCAGGCTGGGCACGATGCCGAGAAAGATCACGGCGCCGAGGCCGGCTGCGTCGGCGACCGCTGCCTGCGCGAGGCCGCTCGGCAGGAAGGGCGACAGGCAGAGAGCGCCAAGTATCATGTTCGACGCCGAAATGGTCAGCGGGTGGTGGCGAGCGAAGAGCGGCTTCTGGACGATGGTGTTGACGGCCGAGCAAAGCGCCGAACCCAGCACCAGCAGCGCCCCGGCGTTGAAATGCAAGCCATCCCCATCGCCAATCGCGATAATGCCGATGCCGGCGAAGGAAATGGCGGTGCCGACCCATGCCATGCCGGAAAAGCGTTCGCCAAGCAGCGCCATCGCCATGATGGCGGTGAAGATCGGGCTGACATTGATGATGAAGCCGGCAGCGCCGGCCGAGACTGTCAGTTCGCCGAAATTGAGCATTGCCGTGTACAGCGCCACGAAGATGGCGCCGCCAAAGGCCAGGCGCCACAACTCATCCAGCCTTGGCAGCGCCGGACGCTTGACAGCGAGGAAGATCGCCGCCGGCACCGCGGCGATGGCAAAGCGCAGCGCGCCGAGTTCCAGCGGCCCGAAGGCGGCAAGGCCAGCGCGGATAGCCGGAAAGGCAGAGGCCCAGCCGACCACCGTGAGCGCCACCGCGATGGCTGCCGTGGTGTCCATCCGTTGTGTCGGATTCAACGTGCTGGTCATTGCGCTCATCTCACTGTCCTCGTGATTCTCGTGCCCTGAAATGCAGAAAACGCCTTTTCGGGCCAGTTGACAAACGACCAAATCGAGGATCAGCTGTGACTATGGATCACAGCTCAGACACAATGGTGCCGCTCGAAACGCTGCGCGCCTTCGACGCGGCGGCGCGGACGGGCAGCTTTTCGGCAGCAGCTGAAAAGCTCAACATCACCCACGGCGCCGTCAGCCGGCAGATCGCCAAGCTCGAGGACTGGCTGGGGCTGAAAGTGTTCGATCGCGGCGCGCGCGGTGTCTCGCTGACGATCGAAGGCAACAGGCTGCATCTGCGCACGGCGGAAGCATTCGCGCTGATATCGACCCATTCCGACCGCTGGGTCGAGCCGCGCGGCACCGCGGTGGTGCGCTTGACCTCGATCCCTTCGGTCAGCGGGCTGTGGCTGATGCCGCGCATGGCAGCGCTGGAGAACAATCCCTCCAAGCTGCGCATCGTGCTCGACGTCGATATCCRTCAGGCCGACCTTGCCGATGAGGGCATCGATCTGTCGATCCGCTGTGGACGCGGCGGCATTCCGGGTCGCGTCTCGGTGCAGCTTTTCGAGGAACATGTTTTTCCCGTCGCATCGCCCGAGCTTGCCCGCGAGATCGGCCGTGGCGACCCTGCCCGGCTGCTCAAATTTCCACTGATCAACGATTCCGATGCTTCGGCCTGGCGTGCATGGTTTGCCGCGCAAGGCATGGATTACCGCCCGYGCCCGCAGGACCGGCGCTTCGAGGACTACAATCTGGTGCTCGATGCCGCAGCCTATGGGCTCGGCATCGCGCTGGCGCGACCACCCCTGACCGGGCATCAATTGAAGGCCGGACGCATCACCGCCGTCGACGAGCGCACCGCGCTCAATCCGGTGTCCTACTGGCTCGACCGGCCGATGGGACGGCCACGCGCCGCAGCAGCAGAACTGGCGCGCCGTATCGCGGTGCAGGCAGGACTTGCATCGGAAAAGATGGAAGCCTTTATCGAGGCTGAGGGTTAGCGCAGCACCACCAGAACGAACCCGACGACCGCCGCCGCCAGCAGCCCGGCAGTCAGCGACATCAGCCCGACACTCGTCCGCCTGTTTTCAGGCCTGGCCGCTTCGCTCGGCCCGGCGGTTGCACGTTCTCGCCTGGCCACGGCATTGCTGGCTGAGGTGCGGCGTAACGGCAACAGCTCAGATGCGAGAAGCGGGAGCCATGGCAAGGTCGCCGGCCTTGCGGCGGCGCCCTCCTCGACCTTTGATAGAGGCGGCGCCAGACCACGTTGCGCAGCGTCACCGTCAGTTAGTCTCCTCGCTGCAGTGCCCAGCGACGCGGCATCGGCGGCTGTTTCGTCGTCCGGTTGCGCGAGCGCCAGATAGGCCTGCATTATTTCGGTCGAGGCCGTCTGCTGCGCTCTTGCGGCTGTCGCCTGCAACAGCATCGGCAACGCCGGTGTCGCCACGGGTCGCACGGGTGCGCCGGAAGGCGCCGGCGGCGCCACCAGCGCCTTCACCAGTGCCGTTTTGACCGGATCGGCCTTTGCCGACGGCACGGCCTGCGGCGTCATCGCTTCCCTGAGCAAGGCGGCAAGACGAACTGAGGAAATGTCCATGGTGCCCCGACAACAGCATTTTTCCGCGAAAGATTAAGGGGGCAGCATTGTCTCAGGCTTGTCACATGCTTGACCTAGCCGCCAATTTGTGGCGATGAAATCCTCATGAACCTCGGCGCCGCTGCATGATGAACCGTTTCGAAGGCCCTGGCGGCAAGGAAGCCCGTATCCGCTATCTCGATGGCGACTTCCAGGTTACCAGCCCGGGCGCTTTCGTGCGCTGCGCGGTGACCGGCGAAAGCATCCCGCTTGATGAGTTGAAATACTGGAGCGTCGCCAGGCAAGAGCCCTACATCAACGCTGCCGCTTCGCTGCGCCGCGAAATCGAAGTGCAGCCGGAGCTACGCAGCCGGCGTTGATGTTTGCGCGAGTCGTTTACGCAAGCCGATAACGCACTTCACGACGACAGGTCAGCCCTTCAGCTTGCGTTGACGCCAGGCATCCAGCGTTTCGTCGATGATGCGTTCGGGCACGCGTTCGAGCTCGAAAACCGTGTCGATTGCCAGGACCTCGAGCCGGTCGAGAAAGTCCTGTGGGGCGCCATGCCGCAGCCGGGCCGCGTCCTTGGCCGTGGTGATGAGGCCGAGCCCTTCGGCGCGTGCCGTCGCCGCCAGTTCGGCAAGCTCGTCCTCACCATAAAAATGATGGTCCGGAAACGGTCGCGTCAACGCCAGTTCGCCGCCGGCCTCGCGCACCGTGTCGAAGAATTTTTCGGGATGGCCGATGCCGGCGAAAGCCAGGAACCGCTTGCCGGCAAGCCCCTGCTTGCTGCTTGGCTTGGTGTGGGCCTCAAAGATCGGCCGGGCGGCGCGTGCCGCCTGGCGGACCACGGCGTCGGCGGCGGTGCCCTCGCCCATCTTCAACAGCCCGCTGGTGAAGACCAGTTGGTCGACGATCCTGGCCCGGAGCGGGCCGCCCGGAATGACGCGGCCATTGCCGATGCCGTAGCGCGCGTCGACGACCACCAGCGCATAATCGATATGGATGCGCGCGCTCTGGAAACCATCGTCCATGATCAGGAAATCGCAGCCATGCCTTTCCAGCAGCAGCCGGGCGCCGGCGGCGCGGTTCGGCGTCACCGCCACCGGCGCGTGTTCGGCCAGGAGCAGTGGCTCGTCGCCGACATGCCTGGCGCTGTCATGATGGGCATCGACGACATGCGGCTCCGCGAACGAGCCGCCATGGCCGCGCGACAGGAAACCGGGTTTGAGCTGCATGCGCTTGGCCTGTTCGGCCAAGGCGATCGCCACCGGCGTCTTGCCGGTGCCGCCAACGGTGAAGTTGCCGATGCACAGAACCGGCGCCTCGATCTTCTCGCGCCGGGCGCGCCGCATGCCGCGGCCAGCGATGAGCGCATAGATGGCCGACAGCGGCGACAGTGCCAGGACCCGCCAGTCCGGCTTTTCCCACCAGAATGGTGGTGCTTCGGAAGCCACCCTAGCGGCCGTTCGCGCCCTTCAGGCGCGACTTGATGACCAGCGGCTGGATATAGGGTTCGAGCGATTTTAGCGTGCGCGCCAGCGCGCCGCGCATCTCGTCGACGGTCGCCACGCCCGCCGCCATCATCTCGTGACGCGCCACTTCGTTGGTCAGCAGGAAATTGACGGCGCCGGCCAGCATATCGCGGTCGCGCACCAGCTTGGCGCCGCCGCTGTCGAGCAGGCGCTGGTAAGCCTCGCGAAAATTCTGCACATTGCGCCCGGCAAGAACCGCGGTATCCAGCATGGCCGGCTCGAGCGGGTTCTGGCCACCCTCTGAGGTCAGCGAGCGGCCGACAAAGGCGATTTCGGTCAGCCTGAGATAGAGCCCCATCTCGCCGATCGTGTCGCCGAGCAGGATGTCGGTGTCGGCGGCGATCCTGTCGCCCGTGCTGCGCCGCGCGACCGTCAGGCCCATGCCGGAAATCTGTGCGGCAAGCGCCTCGGCGCGATCGGGATGGCGCGGAACGACGATGGTCAGAAGACCATGATGGCGTTTGTGCAGCGTCGCATGAACCTCGGCGGCGACCACCTCCTCGCCATCATGGGTCGAGATCGCCGCCCAGGTCGGGCGGGCGCCGATCTGACGCCGCAGCGTCGCCAGCACTCGTTCGTCGACAGGCGGCGGCAAGGTATCGACCTTGAGGTTGCCCGACACGGTCACCGGGCGGGCGCCGAGCGCAAGGAAGCGCTCGCCATCGACATCGGACTGGGCAACGACGTGGGCGAGATTCTCGAACAGCGCCTCGGCGATGTTGGCCCGTTTCTTCCACGAGGTGAACGAACGGTCGGACAGCCTGCCGTTGACCAGCACCTGCGGCACGCGGCGCGCGCCAAGCTCAAGAATGGTCATCGGCCAGATCTCGGATTCAGCGATGATCGCCAGATCCGGCTGCCAGTGATCGAGAAACCGGCTGACCGCCGGCTTGAGGTCGAGCGGCACATATTGGTGGATGATGCGATCGCCGAGCCGCTCGTCGACGACCTGCGCCGAGGTCACCGTGCCAGTCGTCAGCACAATGTTGACGCCGTAATCGAGTATGCTTTCGACCAGTGGCACGACGGCCAGGGTCTCACCGACGCTCGCCGCATGGATCCAGATCATCGGCCCCTCGGGGCGCGGTCGGCCAGCGACGCCGTAGCGCTCGCGGCGGCGGCTGCGGTCTTCCTTGCCGCGCGAGGTGCGCCAGGCGACATAGGGCCCGACCAGCGGATAGGCGGCGGCACCGGCGAAACGGTATGCCGTCAACATGGTTCGCGCCCAGCGACCGCTCATTGCGGACCATCCACGAGACGGTAGGCCTCGGCAGTCGCGGCGTTGAGCGCGACCGTGATTTCCTGGCGCTTGCGCTCCATTTCGGCCTCGTCGGCGCCGATCGGCACGAAGATCGGCGCGCCGATGACGATCGACGAGCGGCCGAACGGCAGGTTGATGGTGGTCTTGTCCCAGCTCTTCTCCAGCACCTTGCGGCGGCTAGTGGTGATGGCGACGGGCAGCAGAGGCCGACCGGAGAGGCGTGCCAGAAGAACGATACCAAGCCCCGCGTCACGCGGCGTGCCGTGGGGAATGTCGGCGATCATGGCGACGTTCTTGCCGGCGGCGAGCGACTTTTTCAGGGCGATGAGCGCCTTTGCCCCGCCCTTGTCGAGATGCCTGGCGTTGTCACGCCCGCCCGAACCGCGCACCGCCTCGATGCCAAACTTCCCCAGCATCAGCGCGTTGAGCTCGGCATCGGCGCTGCGCGAGACCATCGCGACCAGCGGCTTGCGCCTGGGATAATAGGCTGGGGTCAACAGGTGCTGGCCGTGCCACAGGGCGATGATGCCGGGCTCGAATTCGGCATAGGCGCTGCTCGAAAACCGCGCCGACCCATCGACGACGCGATTGGTCAGGCGCACCAACCGCACAAACTGGGCGAACAGGCTGGCGATGGCGTTCTTGACGAATCGCGACTGCGCCAGCGGTTCGCGAATCCTGCGCCAGAAAGCCTTAGTCGTGCGGCTGCGCCCCCTGCGCGCGGGCGTGGGTTCAGTGGCTGGCTCTTTCGCCAGGTCTTGCTCCATCGAGGTCAACCGACAGCCTTGTTGTCGGGGTCCAGCAGCCGGTGCAGATGAACGACGAAATAACGCATGTGGGCATTGTCCACGCTGGCTTGCGCCTTGGCTTTCCACGCCGTGTGCGCGGATTGATAGTCCGGATAGATGCCGACGATGTCGAGCCCGTCGAGATCGCGGAACTCGGAGCCGCCAAGCTTCGTCAGCTCGCCACCAAACACCAGGTGCAAAAGCTGCTTTTTTCCGTCTTCCGCGGCCATGTCGGTCCTTCACATATCGTGAGTTTGTGACAGGTCTAGACCAAAGCCGTCGACTTTGGAACCTTCGAAAACGCTTTCACCTATCCAGCCCGGCAATGACGGCGGCGAGCACGGCCAGCAGTTCACCGCTGCCGGCGGCGAGCGCGCCGTGGCGGGTCACCTCGCCGGCATAGAGCGGCGAGCGGCCATGCCGGTCGAGCAACTGGCCGCCGGCCTCGCGCAAAATGAGACCGGCGGCGGCAATATCCCAGTCATGCGCGTTCGGCTTGACGAAAGTGGCATCCAGCGCGCCATTGGCGATCATGGCCAGCCGATAGGCGAGCGACGGGCTGTAGGGCGCCCGCTTCAGTCGCACCTGCCAGTCGGCAGGCATCAGGTCGGTCAACTGCTTCAGCCCGGAAATCTCGGCCGTATCCGGCAGCTTGCGCACCGCGATGCGCTTGCCGTTGCGGAAAGCGCCCTGTCCGGGCAGCGCCCAATAGGTCTCGTTCATCGCCGGGCATTCCAGCACGCCGGCAAGCGTGCGGCCACGCTCGACGACGGCAACGCTGACGCACCAGGTGCGCTGGCCTTCCAGGAAGCCGCGCGTGCCGTCGATCGGGTCGACGACGAAGGTGCGGCGCGCCGAAAGCCGCACCGGATCGTCGGTTGTTTCTTCCGACAACCAGCCATAGTCGGGCCGTGCTGCAAGCAGCGTCTGCCGCAGATAGGCGTCGGCGGCATGGTCGGCTTCGCTGACCGGCGATGTGCCGCCCTTCATCCAGACTTGCGGGTTGTTGCCGAAATAGCGCATGGCGATGACCCCGGCCTCGCGGGCGGCATCGCGCAGCAAAGGCAAATCCTYGGTAGCACTGGCAGTGATCAGGTCATGCTCCGGCAAGGGTCATGCCTTCGATCAGAAGCGTGGGGGCGGCGGTGCCGAAATTGCGGTCGAGGTCATCAGCCGCCACCATGTTCAGGAACATGGTCTTCAGGTTCGAGGCGATGGTAACCTCGGCGACGGGATAGGCCAGCGCACCATTTTCGATCCAGAAGCCGGAGGCGCCACGGCTGTATTCGCCGGTGACCATGTCGACGCCCTGGCCGAACACTTCGGTGACGTAGAAGCCGGTCTTGAGCGATTTGATCAAATCCTCGGGCGACCGGTCGCCCGGTTCGATGGCGAGATTGGTCGAGGACGGCGAGACGGACGAGCCGCCGCGCGAACCGCGCCCATTGGTGACGAGACCAAGCTCGCGCGCGGCCGATGTCGACAGGAACCAGTGGTTGAGCACCCCTTTTTCGACCATGAACAGCTTCTCGCCCTCGATGCCTTCGCCATCGAACGGACGCGAGGCCTGGCCACGCTGCCTGAGCGGCTCGTCAGTGACGGTGATCGCGGAGGCGGCCACCTGCTTGCCCATCATGTCGCGCAGGAACGACGTCTTGCGCGCGACGGAGGCGCCGTTGATGGCGCCGGCAAGATGACCGGCGATGCCGCGCGCGACGCGCGGGTCGAACACAACGTCGATCGGCCCGGTCGCCGCCTTGCGCGCGCCGATACGGCGCACGGCACGTTCGCCGGCCTTGCGGCCGATGTCTTCAGGCGCATCGAGATCGGCAAAATGCTGGCGCGAGGAGAATTCATAGTCGCGCTCCATGCCGGTGCCCTCGCCAGCAATGACGCTGGCCGAGCGCGAGAAACGCGACCCGACATAGTGGCCGAGGAAGCCGTGCGAGGTGGCCAGCACCAAGCCACCGAGGCCGGCACCGGCGCTGGCGCCGGCCGAATTGGTCACGCCCTTGACGGCAAGGGCCGCCGCTTCCGCCGCAAGTGCCGCTTCCTTCATTTGATCGGCCGACACCTCGGTGGCGTCGAACAGGTCGAGATCGCGCGTCTGTTTCACCAGCAATGCCGGGTCGGCCAGCCCCTGATAGGGGTCCTGTGGCGACACTTTCGCCATCGCCACGGCACGCTCGGCCAGGGTTGCAGGATCGGATGCTGCGGTTGCCGAGACGCTGGCCACACGCCCATCGACGAAGACGCGTAGCGAGACATCCTCGCTCTCGGCCGATTCGGTGCCCTCGACCTTGCCGAGCCGCACCGACACACCGGTCGAGCGGCTGCGCACGGCCACCGCATCGGCGGCGTCGGCGCCAGCCTTCTTGGCAGCTTCGACCAAAGCAGCGACACGGTCGGTCAATTTTGCTGCATCTGTGATATCGGTCATGCGCGTGATCCTGCTGGCGCGGCGAGCTTTGGCCGCAGCCACCATTTATTGTTCCGGTCCGGCTTGTGCAATGGCATAGGCTTCAATCAAAATGCATCGGTTCACGGTTCAGATCTCGAACCGAGGCATGGCAACCCGGTCCGCAGCCCGCTCGGAGCATTTTCGATGACGCCTTTCCATCTCGCCTTCCCGGTCCGTGATCTCGATGAAACTCGCTTTTTCTATGGCGAGGTGCTGGGTTGTGCGATCGGCCGCTCATCGGCGACCTGGGTCGATTTCGATCTTTACGGCCACCAGATGTCGGCGCATCTGCGGCCACAGGCCACGCCAGCCGCCAGCGACGGCAAGGTCGACGGCATCGTCGTGCCGATCCCCCATTTCGGCGCCGTGCTCTTGATGGATGACTGGCAGCGGCTGGCGACGCGGCTGGAGGCGCGCGGCGACATCGACTGGCTGGAACGGCCAATGGTCCGCTTCAAGGGCGAGCCTGGCGAACAGGCAACGCTGTTCATCCGCGATCCCTCCGGCAATGCGCTGGAATTCAAGGGCTTTCGCTCGCTGGAGCAGGTTTTCGCGCACTGAGGCGCCGGGCAGGCAGCGAGCCTGTGGTTCAGGACGCCGCAACGGGCGTCCAGATGACATCATCGACTTTCTGCGCGCCCGTCGCCAGCATCACCAGGCGGTCGAAGCCGAGCGCGATGCCGCTGGCCTGCGGCATGATGGCGAGGGCGGCGAGAAAATCCTCATCCAGTGGATAGCGCTCGCCATAGATGCGCTCTTTCTCGTCCATCTCGATGATGAAGCGCCGGCGCTGCTCATCGGCATCGGTCAGTTCGCCAAAGCCGTTGGCGAGCTCGACGCCGCAGCAATAGAGCTCGAAGCGCTCGGCGACGCGCGCATCCCTGGGGCTCGGCCGCGCCAATGCCGCCTCGGCCGCCGGGTATTCGCACAGGATGGTCGCCCGCCTTTGCCCGAGCAACGGTTCGATCTTTTCCACCATCACCCGGCTGAACAAATCAGCCCAGCTGTCGTCGGTTGCGGTGCGCAGGCCGGCCCGGACCAAGGCGGCATAAAGCGCGTCCCGGTCGGTGGCGCCGTCGGCGGCGACCGTGGCCAGCAGATCGATGCCGGCATAGCGGGTGAAGGCATCCGCGACCGTCAGCCGTTCCGGCTCGGCAATCGGATCGCAGTCGCGGCCCCGGAAGGAAAAGCGCGTCGCCCCTGCCCTTATCGCGGCCAGCGCCAACATGGCCGCGCAATCCTGCATCAGGCTCTCATAGGCCTCGCCCACCCGGTACCATTCGAGCATGGTGAATTCGGGATGGTGCAAAGGGCCGCGCTCGCGGTTGCGGTAGACCGGACCGAGGCTGAAAATGCGCTGTTCGCCGGCGGCAAGCAGTTTCTTGCAGGCGAATTCCGGCGAGGTGTGGAGATAAAGCGGCGACCGCGTGCCGTCCGGTCCGATCGCTTGCGTGGTGAAAGCCGCCAGGTGTGCCTCGTTGCCGGGCGAGACCTGCAGGGCCGCCGTTTCCACCTCGACGAAATCTTCGGCGGCGAACCAGTCGCGCAGGCTGGCGGCGATAGCGTTGCGCAGCATCAGCCGCGGGCGGCGGTCGGCGTGGACATGCGGCGTCCACCAGGGCGAGGCATCGGGCGACGTAACGTTCATGGGGCTCAGATCATATGGAATGGGGGCTGGCGGTTGCGGCCAAGATGCGCTAGTTCGCAGCGGACGGCCGCTGAAGCCGATTTGTACCAATCAACCATTTCAGGATTGTAAGCCGTGGTGAAAGTCATCGCCAGTTCGCTCCGTAAAGGCAATGTCGTCGACAAGGACGGCAAGCTTTATGTGATCCTCTTTGCCGAAAACATCCACCCAGGCAAGGGCACGCCGGTGACCCAGCTCGACATGCGCCGTATCGGCGACGGGGTGAAGGTGTCGGAGCGCTACCGCACCACCGAGCAGGTGGAGCGCGCCTATGTGGAAGAGCGCGAGCACACCTTCCTCTACGCCGACGGCGAAGGCTATCATTTCATGAATCCGGAAAGCTACGACCAGGTAGCGGTGTCGGAAGCTGTGGTCGGCGACATGGCGCCTTACCTGTTGGAAGGCATGGCCGTGCAGTTGTCACAGTTCAATGGCATTGCCATTTCACTGGTGCTGCCACAGCGCGCCACCTTCGAAGTGGTGGAAACCGAGCCGACAACCAAGGGACAGACGGCCTCGTCGTCCTACAAGCCGGCCGTACTTTCCAACGGCGTGCGCACGCTGGTGCCGCCGCACATCGCCCCCGGCACCCGCGTGGTGGTGATGACGGCGGATGGCGCTTATGTGGAGCGGGCGAAGGACTGAGAACAGCGCCTTCGCTCACAAACCCTTTGGGCTATCATCGATGATCAGGTACCGGCGTCGGGCGCGCTGGCCGTGGTATCGGTCTTTCGTAAGCTCGCGCTGAAAGCCTTTCTGACAAAGCGCCCCGATTTTTCATGCAGCGTGTCGCACAAGGCCCGCATGGTTCGTCCTCTGATGGAAGAAGGAGAACGCCATGAGAAAATTGATCGTCACCGAATTCATCAGCGTCGATGGCATTGCCGAGGTCGAGAAGCTGCCCGGCGTGACCTGGAACGACGAGATGAACAGGTTCAAGGAGGACGAGCTTGCCGACAGCGGCGCCATGCTTTTGGGGCGCACGACATATGAGATTTTTGCCGGTTCTTGGCCCAAGGAAACCGGAGACTTCGCCGACCGGTTCAACGCGCTGCCGAAATATGTCGCGTCGACCAGCCTGAAGGCGCTCGACTGGAAGCCGGCCGAATTGCTGAAGGGAGCCCTGCCGGAAGCGGTCAGGGCGCTGAAGCAAGGCAGCGGCGGCAACATCTATGTGCATGGCAGCCTCAGCGTCGCGCAGGAACTGCTGCGCCACGGCCTGGTCGATCGCGTCAGGCTGCTCAGCTACCCCGGCGCCGTCGGACAGGGCAAGCCGCTGTTCCCCGTCGGCGAGCCAGTGGCGCTCGAGCTGATTTCTGCGACGCCGTTCAGCAACGGCGTGGTGGCGCTGGAATATGTGCCGGTGGCGAAGTCGTAGTTGGCTTCGTGGATGACAACAGCGCTCGACTTTAAGCCCTTGTTTTCATGCATGTCGTTGTCCCAAAACCGGGGCCACTTTTGGGCGACATGCATTAGACGATCAATTGCCGACGTCGCGCGCCTTCACCCAGCCTTCTTCCTCCGCCTGCCCTTGACGGCAGCGCCATTCCTAGCCTCCACCACCCGCTCGACCTCTCGCTTCAGCTGATCCTTTATGTCGGCCGTATCGTTCATCAAAGCGTCGATCTTCAGGAAATCGAGCACGCGGTATTTTGATACTGCTGGGCGGACCAGGATGTCGGGGCTGCACTGCTTCAGCTTGTTGGCGATGATCGACTGCATCATCAATTGCGTGGCGCCGAACATCAGGTCGACGGAGGTCGGGTGCTTGCGGTCGGCTTCTTCCGGCGCGCCGACCACGTCGACGCCGATGATGATGTCGGCATCGTTCTCGATCAGGTCGAACGGCACGGGGTTGTAGATGCCGCCGTCGATCAGCAGCCTTCCGTCGCGCGTCACCGGGCGGAACACGGCGGGTATGGCCGCCGAGGCGGCCAGTGCCGAGTGCAGGTCGCCGTCATGGAACACGGCGAGCTTGTGGCCGAAATAGTCGGTCGCCGTCACCTTGAGCGGGATCTTGAGCTCGGCGAAGGTCTCGGGGATAGCCTCGGGCAAAAAGGCCTTCAGGATGCGCTCGACGTTGAACTGGCTGACGCGGATGCCATTCTGCATGGCTTCGGCGATGGTGCCCGGCCGCGCCCGCCACATGCGGCTCGCCACTTCGGCGCGGCGGCCGAGGATCGAGCGGGCGTAGTCGTGGATGTCCTTGCCGGTCATGCCGGCGGCCATGCCGGCGCCCATGATGGCGCCGATCGACGAGCCGGCAATGACCGCCGGCCTGATGCCCAGTTCGTCCAGCGCCTCGATGACGTGGATATGCGCCAGCCCGCGCGCGCCGCCGCCGCCGAAGGCGATGCCGAAGCTAGGCGCCATTTTGCGTCACTCCTGCCTCCACCGACTGATGACAGTTTCCAACTCGTGGCAGAGACCGCCAATTGCCGAAATCGGCGCCGCCCCTCATCGCCCTACCGGGCACTTCTCCCCGTATGGTGACGGGGAGAAGGAAGCTGGCCGCAACCCAGGCGCTCTTTTTGCAACGCTGGTGATTGGCGAAACCGGCGATGCCAGCGCCCCTCTCCCCGTCACTATACGGGGAGAGGATGCCGGCAGGCAGGTGAGGGGCAGCGCCGGCGCTCGCAAAAGAGAAATGCGGGCCGACTCTCATCCCTTGCCGGCCCCGGCCAGTTTCGGTCCGATGACCATGATGGTCGGTTCGGCCGACAGCAGCTTTTTCGCCGCCGCCTTGACCTGATCAAGCGTCACCACGTTGATATAGCCAGCGCGGCGCTGCATGTAGTCGATGCCGAGATCGTCGAGCTGCAACTCGACCAGCGTCGAGGCAATGGAACTCGAAGAGTCCAGATTGTTGATGGCGTAAGCGCCGATCATGTATTTCTTGGTCGCCGCCAGCTCAGCCTCGGTCGGGCCTTCCTCGGCCAGTTGCTTGACCACGTCGCGGACGATGCCCAGCGTCTCGGCCGCCCGGTCCGACCGGGTCCCGGTGCTGACGACCAGTGCGTTGGCATGGTCCTGGTTGATCAGCGAGGAGTTGACGCTGTAGGCCAGCCCGCGCTTTTCGCGCACCTCCTGGAAAAGGCGCGAGGTGAAGGTGCCGCCTCCGAGGATCTCGTTCATCAGCACGGCGGCAAAGAAATCCGGCGCCTTGCGCTTCACGCCGGGATAGGCGAGCTGCAGCGAGCTCTGTGGCAGGTCGTAGTCGACCTCGACATGCTGCGCCAGCTTCGGGTCGATATCGGCCACCGGCCTCAGCGCCTGGTTCTGCGGCAGGTCGCCGAACACCATGTCGAGCTTCTTCTTCAGCGTCTCGGGATCGATGGCGCCGACCACGGCGACATGCAAGCCGCCGCGCGCGAACACCGCCTTGTGCAAGGCTTTCAAATCATCCGGCGTGATGGTGGCGATGCTCTGCCTGGTGCCTTGGTCGGAGCGGGAATAGGGATGATCGCCATAGAGTGCGCGCGCCCATTTGTCCTGCGCGACCGTATCGGGATCGTTCTCGCCGGCGATGATGCCGGATAGGATCTGGGCGCGGATACGGTCGATCGGCAGCTGGTCGAAGCGCGGCTGGTTGACCGCCAGCCGCAACAGGTCGAACGCCTCGTCGCGCTGCTCGGCCAGCATGCGCATCGAGCCGTAGATGCCGTCGCGGCTTTCGTCGAAGCTCATCTCGGCGCCGGCGTCGTCGAGCTTGATCTGGAAGGCTTCTGAGTCGAGCGGGCCGGCGCCTTCGTCGAACAGGCCGGTCATCAGATTGGCCAGGCCCTCCTTGCCAACCGGATCCTGCGTCGAGCCACCGCCGAAGACGAAGCGGATGGCGACGACCGGCACCGAATAATCCTCGACCAGCCAGGCGGTGATGCCCTTTGGCGAGGTGACGGACTGGATGTCCATGGCGCGAGCGGTGAGTGCCGGCAGGATCAGGAAGAGGATGGAGAGGAAAAGGGTTGCAAGCGCTGCGGCAG
>NZ_JBFULQ010000091.1:0-16139 GCF_054049815.1 Mesorhizobium sp. P5_C1
ATCCAGCAGATCTATCTCGACACCCCCTACTATGTGACGCCGGCCGACAAGGTGTCGGAAGAGGCTTTTGCCGTCATCCGCGATTCGATGGCGGACAAGAAGATGGCCGGGCTGGCGCGCATCGTGCTCTACAACCGCGAACGCCCGGTGGTGATCGAACCGCGCGGCATGGGCATGGTRCTGACGACGCTGCGCTACGACGACACGGTGCGCGAACGGGACTCCGTCTTCGGCGACATCAAGGATGTGAAGAGCGACCCGGTCATGACCGATCTGGCCGAACGGATCATCGACAAGAAGAAGGCGAAGTTCGATCCCTCTCAGTTCGAGGACAAATATGAGAACGCGCTGCTGGAGCTGATCCGCGCCAGGAAGGCCGGCAGGAAGGCGCCAAAGGCCAAGGCAGAGCCCAAGCCGTCAAACGTCGTCAATCTGTTCGACGCGCTGAAGAAGAGCCTGTCTTCGGATGCCGGCGCATCGAAGGCTTCCACGCCGGCAAAAGCAAAACCCGCGGCCAATCGCACCAAGCCGAAAGCCGGCGCGTCCAAGCGCAAATCGGCCTGAGGATCAGAGACAGATGGCCAGCCTCGAACAGTATCATTCCAAGCGCGATTTCAAGAAGACGTCCGAACCGGCCGGCAAGGTTGCGCCCGGCAAAAACGCCAAGGCTGGCGGCATCTTCGTCATCCATAAGCATGCGGCGACTAGGCTGCATTACGACCTTCGCCTGGAGCATGACGGCGTGCTGTGGAGCTGGGCGGTGACGCGCGGTCCAAGCCTCGACCCGAGTGAGAAACGGCTGGCCGTGCATGTCGAGGACCATCCGATCGACTATGCGCCGTTCGAAGGCACCATTCCCAAGGGCGAATATGGCGGCGGGTCGGTGCTCGTCTGGGACAAGGGCACCTGGGTTCCCGAAATCGACCCGGCCAAGGCGATGAAGAAGGGCCATATCACCTTCGAGCTCAAAGGCCACAAGCTGCATGGTCTGTGGCACCTGGTGCGGCTGAAGCCGCGCGCGGGCGAAAAGCGCGAGAACTGGCTGCTGATCAAATCGGACGATGCCGCGGCGCGCCCTGGCGAGGACATTCTGAAGGAGGCGCCGGAATCGGTGAAGTCGGGCCTGACKATCGAGGAGATCGGCGAAGGCAAGGCCGCCAGGGGCGAGAAGCCTGATGTCTGGCATTCCAACAAGCCGGTCGCCGGCAAGGCAAAGACCAGCAGGCGCCTGGACTTCGTCGAACCGCAGCTTGCGACGCTGGAGCGGGACGCACCGCCGGGCAAGGACTGGCTGCACGAGGTCAAGTTCGACGGCTATCGCATGCAGGCGCAGATTGCCGGCACGGAGGTGCAGCTGCTGACCCGTACCGGGCTCGACTGGACGGAAAAATTCGGCGGCGCGATTGCCGCGGAACTCGCCGGACTGAAATGCAGCGACGCCATCATCGATGGCGAGATCGTCGTGTTGGCCGACAGCGGCGTGTCGTCCTTCGCGCTGTTGCAGGCCGACCTGTCCGCGAAACGGACAGATCGCTTCATCTACTATGTGTTCGACTTGATGCGGCTGGACGGCAAGGATTTGCGCGGCGAGCCGCTGGTCGAGCGCAAGCAGGCCTTGCAGGACCTGCTTGGCAAGCTGGAGAACTCGGCCGTCCGTTTCAGCGACCATTTCGCCGAGCCCGGCAAGATCATGCTGGAGCATGCCTGCCGCATGGGGCTGGAAGGCGTCGTCTCCAAGCGCGCCGATGCGCCCTATCGCAGCGGGCGCGGACCTTCCTGGGTGAAGTCGAAATGCACGGCGCGGCAGGAATTCGTCATCGGCGGCTATTTGCCGTCGGACAAGACCGGGCGCGGGCTGCGCTCGCTGCTGGTCGGGTATCACGAGAATGGCGAACTGCACTATGCCGGCCGTGTCGGCACCGGCTTCTCGGCCAAGACCGCCAGCGAACTCAAGACAAGACTCGATGCGCTGAAGGCGGAGCATTCGCCCTTCGACAAGGCCGTGCCGAAAGGCAAGGGCCTGGTCTGGGTGAAGCCCGAACTGGTCGGCGAAGTGGAGTTCCGGAGCTGGACATCCGACCGTATAATACGCCATGCATCGTTCCAGGGATTGCGCGAGGACAAGCCGGCGGAGGAAGTCGTGCAGGAAAAGCCCCAGTCTTCGACAGGGAAGAGCCCGGCCAAGGCGAGGCCGGTGCCAGGCAGCGCTGGCAAACCTGCCGGAGCGACGACGACCAGCGTAAAGCTTTCCCACCCCGACAAGCTGCTGTGGCCCGAGGAAAAGATTTCCAAGCAGGGCCTGCTCGACCACTACGCGTTGGTGTGGCCGCGCATGGAACAGTTCATCGTCAACCGACCGCTCAGCCTTGTAAGAGCGCCGGACGGCGTCGGCGGCCCGCGCTTCTTCCAGAAACATGCCTCGGCCGGCATGAGCGACAAGATCGCCCGGATGAAGGACCCGACCGACGGCGAGGAGATTCTGTTCATCCGCGATTTCGACGGCGTCGCAGCACTCGTCCAGTACGGCGTGGTGGAGATCCACATCTGGGGCTGCACCGTCGCTGCGCTGGAACAGCCGGACCAGATCATCTTCGACCTTGACCCCGATGAGGGCGTCGACGTGAAAGCCGTGCGCGAGGCCGCACTCGATATCAGAGGCAAACTTGAAGAGCTGTCGCTGCCGAATTTCGTCAAGACCTCAGGCGGCAAGGGCTACCACGTCGTGATGCCGCTGAAACCATCGGCGGATTGGGACGCAGTGAAAACCTTTGCGCATGATTTTGCCAAGGCGCTGGAACAGGCCTCGCCCGACCGCTACACGGCGACGCTGTCGAAAAAGGCGCGCACGGGAAAGATCTTCGTCGACTATCTGCGCAATGGCCGGGGCTCGACGACGGTCGCGCCCTATTCGTCACGCGCCAAGAAGGGCGCCACCGTGTCGATGCCTGTGACGTGGGCCGAGATCGAGGCGGGACTGGCGCCGAACGCTTTCCCGATCGGCGACAAGACGACGCTGAAGCAGCTGGCGGAAGCCGATCCTTGGGCGGATTTCTTCGGGCAGGGGAAGGTGCTGGGGCGGGGCTAGTTTCTTCCGCACATGCTCGGGCTGTCCCGCCAACATCTCAGCCCAAAAACACCCTCTCGAAAGCCTGCTTGCCCGGCGGTGAGAAAATGACCGCGCGGCTGTCCTTCTCGCGGCGCGCCCATTTTTCGGCAAGGATCTTGTCGAGGATAGCGGCACCCAACGTGCCGGCGAGGTGCGAACGGCGCACGCTCCAGTCGAGGCAGGCGCGGCAGACCGGCCGGCGCGGTTTGGCATCGACATCGATGCCGATGGCTGCGAAATGCGGTGCCGCCGACGGCCCGAGCCTGATCTCCTTGTCGTCGCGCAGCAGGATTTCCTTCTCGACAAAACGATCGAGCATCGCCACCGCCTGCTCGCCGGCGAGGTGGTCGTAACAGACGCGTGCCACGCGCATGGCGCCGTCACGCGGGCCCGGCCGCACGCGCTTTGGGCCAACGGCTTCGGCGACACCGGTGATGGCCTCGATCATGCCCGCCACCTGGGGTCCAGCGAGGCCGTAATAGCGGTGCCTTCCCTGGCTCGCCAACGTCAGCAGCCCGCCCTCCATCAGCTTGGACAGATGCGAGCTCGCCGTCGGCAGCGACACGCCTGCCTCGAGCGCCAGTTCGCTCGCGGTCAAGGCCGTGCCGCCCATCAGCGCGTTGAGCATGTTTGCCCGCGCCGGATCGCCGACCAGGCTGGCGATGCGGGCGATGTCGGGTCCTTCACGCATAGTTCGTTCCTCATCGAAGCATTCTTGTCAGATAAGCATTATTCTCCGACCAGATCAAGGAGACGACGATGACAACCGCTTCCACCTCCGCACCGCCGCTCACCAGCTGCCGATCGTTCCCGTTCGTCACCTGGTTCCGTTTGCGGCTGCTGGCTCGCTGGCATGACCGCTATGTGCAGCGCCTCGACCTTGCCGAGATCGACGATCATTTGCTGCGCGACCTCGGCCTGACACCGGAAGACGTGCGCCGTGAATGCGCGAAATCCTTCTGGCAGGCATGACCCGCAAGGGAATTGCCTAGCACATTGACCCTGGGGATGCTTCGACCCCGCTCGAAATGTCGCCGCAAGAAGACATCAACCCGCCAAGGAGACCACTATGACCATCACCTGCTTCATCCGTTATGAGATCGACCCGTTCGGCAAGGCGGCCTTCGAGGAGTATGCCCGCAACTGGGGCCAGGTCATTCCGCGCTGCGGCGCCGACCTGATCGGCTATTTCGCGCCGCATGAGGGCTCGGCCACGACGGCCTACGCCGCCTACAACATCGACAGCCTGGCGGCCTACGAGGCCTACCGCGCCCGGCTTGCCGCCGACCCTGCCGGTAAGGCAAACTATGAGTTCGCCCGCCGTGAAAAGTTCATCCAGAGGGAGGATCGCATGTTCCTGAAACTGGCTTCCGGCCCACACGCGAAACTGGTGCTGCCGTGATCGCCGTCATCTTCGAGGTCGAACCAGCGGCGGGCAGGCGCGATGCCTATCTCCGCATCGCTGCTGACCTGCGCCCTCTGCTCGACGGCATCGACGGGTTTGTCTCGATCGAGCGCTTCCAGAGTCTCTCCGACCCGAATCGCATCCTGTCCTTATCGTTCTGGCGCGACGAGGAGGCGGTCAAGGCCTGGCGCAACACCGAGGAGCACCGGCAGGCGCAGAAGGCCGGCCGTGGCGGTATCTTTGCCGGCTACCGTCTGCGTATCGCCCATGTCGTGCGTGACTACGGCCTGACGGAGAGGGCCGAGGCGCCGGCGGATAGCCGCGCAGTGAATGGATGAGGGTTAGCGGGTAGGTGTCGGCGTTGCCCCTCATCCGCCTGCCTGCACCCGGGGAGAAGGGTAGCGCTCCAACGCTGGCGACCCCCTCTCCCCGTTCTTCGCGGGAGAGGGTAAGGGTGAGGGGCGCCGACCCTCGTCGTCAAACTAAGCATTCCCGATCAGCACGCCGGCCGCGAACACCAGCGCGCCGCCTAGCACCACCTGGAAGGCGGCACGCAGGAAGGGCGTCTGCATATAGCGGTTCTGGACGAAGGCTATCGCCCACAATTCGAAGAACACCACCACCGCGGCGACCGCCGTCGCCGTCCAGAATTGCGGGATGAGATAGGGCAGCGCGTGACCGAGCCCGCCGAGCGTCGTCATGATGCCGACAGTGAGGCCGCGCTTGATCGGCGAGCCGCGGCCCGACAGCTTGCCGTCGTCGGACGCAACCTCGGTGAAGCCCATCGAAATGCCGGCGCCGATCGAGGCGGCGAGGCCGACAAGGAGCGTCTGCCAGGTATCATGCGTGGCGAAAGCCGCGGCGAAGATCGGCGCCAGCGTCGACACCGACCCGTCCATCAGCCCGGCCAGCCCCGGCTGCACATAGGTGAGGATGAACTGACGCTGCTCGGCAACTGCCTCTTCGTCTTTCACCTCGCCCGGCACGTGCTTTTGTTCCAGACGCTGCGCCAGCGTTTCGTGGCCCTGCTCGGCCACCGCCAAATCGTCGAGCAGTTTTCGGGTGGAAGCATCGGTGGTGCGCTTGGCCGCCTCGACGTAGAACAGATAGGCGCGCCGCTCCATCGCCTCGGCCTGGCTGCGTACATGCTCGATACCGAGCGGTCTCACCAGCCAGTCAGGCTTGCGTTCGAAGTAGCCTTTCACATGTTCGCGCCGGATCAGCGGAATGCGATCGCCGAACCGCTTGCGGAAAAGCTCGATCAGCGAGTCGCGATGGCCATCCTCTTCCTCGGCCATCTCCTCGAACACCTTTGCCGATTGCGGAAAGCTTTCCGCCAGTCCGTCGGCGTAGGCCCGGTAGATGCGCCCGTCATCTTCTTCGGACGAAATGGCCAGTGCCAGGATCTCCTGTTCGGAGAGCGATTCGAAGGGACGGCGGCCGAAACCGAAAACACGGGAAAGCATGAGGAATTCACCCTAGTTTAGAATGGTTCTAAACTAGGGTTTGATGTGCCCCAGGTCAATGCGCGCCTGGGTCGCGGTCAACAATTGTTGAAGCCCGCGCGCGAGCCGCACCTCTTCATTATCAGCGAATGTTCACCTATATTTGGCACTAAGCCAAGGAAAAGGATTCCGCAGATGACGGCAAAACAGCCCCCGCAACACTATGACCCCAAGCCCGTTCTCGATCTCATCGCCAGCATCGAGGCCGATCTGCGGCGCCTGAAAGACATGGTCGAGCAGCAGGTCGAGAAATTCGACCCCGCCAACCCGCACAACAAGGCCCCGGACGGCAAGTTGACCGAAGAGGGCGTCGAGTGCTGCTACCGCATGTTCGACGAAGGCAAGTCGCGCTATTCGGTCGCCCAGCAGATGAAAATCTCCTTCGCCGCCGCCACCCACCGCTTCAACAGCTGGCGCAAGCTGGGGGGCACCAGGCGGCAACGGGCGTTGTTGGGATAAGTGGCGGTTGGCCGCACGGCACAAACGCCGGCAAGACTCCCAAACCTTGTAACCGTCACATTTTTTCGTTGGTGTCGCGCGGCTGTTTCCGTGCACCATGGCCTGGCCATTTTTTCGCAGGATCCGCCATGACCACCCCTCCCGGCATAGAAGACATCCATCGCGCCGCAGCCCGGCTGTCCGGCCTGATCGTCGAGACGCCGTTGATCGAATCGCAGGAGTTGAACAAGCACTTCGGTGCCCGCATCCTGTTCAAGCCGGAGACGCTGCAGCGCACCGGCTCGTTCAAGTTCCGCGGCGCCTACAACAAGCTCTCCTCACTCAGCGAAGAGGAGCGCAGCCGTGGCGTCGTCGCCTTCTCGTCGGGCAACCACGCACAGGGCGTCGCTGCGGCGTCGGCGATGTTCGGCGTCAAGGCGGTCATCGCCATGCCGGCCGACGCGCCGGTAATGAAGGTCGGCAATGTCCGCAAGATGGGGGCCGAGGTGGTGCCGTTCGACCGCTTTCGCGACGACCGCATGACCGTGGTGCGCCCTTACATCGAGAAAGGCATGGTGCTGGTGCCGCCCTTCGACGACCCGGCCATCATCGCCGGCCAGGGCACGATCGGCCTCGAATTGATGCGCCAGGCGAAAGCGCTTGGCGTCAGCCTCGACGCCGTGGTCATCCCTTGCGGCGGCGGTGGCCTGTCGAGCGGCATTTCCATCGCCGTCAAGGACGCCTCTCCCAGCACTTCGGTCTGGGCGGTGGAGCCCGAGCATTTCGACGACACCCGCCTTTCGCTGGCCGCCGGCGCCAGGGTTTCGAACGAGCCGGGCCACAATTCGATCTGCGATGCGATCCTGACAGCCGAGCCCGGCGTGATCACCTTCGAGATCAACCGCAGAAACCTTGCCGGGGCCATCGCCGTCTCCGACAAGGCGACGGCGCAGGCGATGCGCGATGCCATGGCCTATCTCAAGCTGGTGGTCGAACCCGGCGGCTGCGTCGCGCTGGCGGCCCTGTCATCGGGCGAGATCGAGCTATCCGGCAAATGCGTTGCCGTGGTGCTGTCCGGCGGCAATGTCGATTTCGGGACTTATGCGGAGATCATGGCGGCGGCGTAGACGAAGAACGCGGCCGCCCAGGGTGACAGCCGCAGCGATCCTTCGCACCCCCCTCTGCCCTACCGGGCATCTCCCTGGCAAGGGGGGAGATTGGGCGTTATCTCTGCTTTCGCCAATCGCCGCCATCGCAGGAGCAAGCGCCGCGCTGAAACTGCCGATCTCCCCCTTGCGGGGGAGATGGCCGGCAGGCCAGAGGGGGGCGCTGTCCCTCCGGCCTTCAAAACTTCCGCAAAGCTTACGCCAACGGCGCGGCATCTAATCCAGCGTCCGCCGGAACCGGACCAGTGCGACGCCGGCAAACAATGCCACGAACACCACCAGCCAGCCGATCTCCGTTGCCACCGCGGGCAGTTCGGCGCCCTTCAGCATCACGGCGCGGATGATGCGCAGGAAATGCGTCAGCGGCAGGATCTCGCCGAACGCCTGCGCCCAGGTCGGCATGCCGCGATAGGGGAACATGAAGCCGGACAGCATGATCGACGGCAGGAAGAAGAAGAAGGTGAGCTGCAGCGCCTGCATCTGCGTGCGGGCGATAGTCGAGATCGTGTAGCCGAGCAGCACCAGCGCCAGCACGAAGATCAGCACGGCGGTGAGGAGCAGCGACATCGACCCGGTGAAGGGGATGGCGAACAAGAGCTTGGCCGCCGCCAGCACCACCACCACCTGCACGCCGCCGACCGCCAGATAGGGCAGCACCTTGCCCATCATGATCTCGAGCGGGCTGGACGGCATCGCCAGCAGGTTCTCCATGGTGCCGCGCTCGGTCTCACGGGTCAGCGCGATCGAGGTCATCATCACCATSGTCATCTGCAGGATGACGCCGAGCAGGCCGGGCACGATGTTGTATTGCGAGATGCCTTCGGGGTTGTAGCGCCGGTGCACCACCACTTCGAGCTGGCCAAGGGCTGCCTCGGCGGCCGCCTCCTGCATGCCGCGCGCCCTGAGCAGGGCCTGGCTGGCGACGGTGCCGAGCGTCGAGATGGCGCCGCTGGCGACAGCCGGGTCGGTGGCGTCGGCCTCGATCAGGATCTGCGGGCTGTCGCCGCGTTCGACCCGACGGGCGAAATCGGCGGGGATGGTGACGACGAAGGCGACATCGCCGCGCGACATCAGGAACTCCGCGTCGGCCGCACTTTGCGAGACATGGTCGAAACGGTAGTAGCCTGTCGTCTGCAGCGCCGAGACCATGGCGCGCGTGTAGGGGTCGCTGCTCGTCGCAACCAGCGCGGCCGGCAGGCTCTTCGGGTCGTTGTTGATGGCATAGCCGAACAACACGAGCTGCATCAGTGGCACGCCGAGCATCATGGCGAAGGTGATGCGGTCGCGCCGCATCTGGATAAACTCCTTGATCAGCAGCGCGCCAAGGCGGGCGAAGGAAAAGACACTGTTCATGCCATGTTGTCCTTCGAGCCGGACATGAACTGGATAAAGACGTCCTCGAGGCTGGTTTCGCCCGGCGCCACCTTCACGCCCTTATGCTCCTTCTCGACATCTGCGAGCGCGGCTTCCAGCTTCTTCCTGTCGGAACCGACGACATGCAGCGTGGCACCGAACGGCGCCACCTGGTCGACGCCGGGCCGGCCCTGAAGCGCTTCCGCCACCTGGTCGAGCCGCGGGCCCTGCAGGACGAAAGTGGTCAGCCCGGCATTTTCCACCACCTCGGCGACGGTGCCGGTGGCCAGCATCTTGCCGTAGGAAATGTAGCTGATGCGGTGGCAGCGCTCAGCCTCGTCCATATAGTGGGTGGAGACCAGCACGGTCAGCCCGCCGCTGGCGAGGCGATGGATCTCGTCCCAGAATTCGCGCCGCGCCTTCGGATCGACGCCCGCCGTCGGCTCGTCGAGCAACAGCAGCTTCGGCTTGTGCATGATGCAGGCGGCCAGCGCCAGCCGCTGCTTCCAGCCGCCCGACAAGGTGCCGGCCAACTGGTTGCGGCGCGTCGTCAGGCCGAGCTCCTCCAGCGTACGCGCCACATGCTCCTCGACCGGCTTCAACCGGTAAAGCCGCGCGACGAATTCGAGATTCTCGCCAATCGTCAGATCCTCGTAGAACGAGAATTTCTGCGTCATGTAGCCGACTTCGCGCTTGATGCGCAGGCTGTCGGTGCGGATGTCGAAGCCGAGCACCGTGCCTTCACCCTCGTCGGGCGTCAGCAGGCCGCACATGATGCGGATGGTGGTGGTCTTGCCCGAACCGTTGGGCCCGAGAAAGCCGACGATCTCGCCTTCGGCGACGGTCATCGTCACATGGTCGACGACGGTCTTGTCGCCAAACCGCTTGACCAGACCATGGACGTCGATGGCGTTCATTTTCCGCCATCCGCGAGATCGACATCGACGATCTGGCCCGGCTGCAGCGGGCCGGCGTCGCCCTCCGGCCGCGCCTCGACCAGATAGACCAGCTTCTGCCGGTTCTCCAACGAATAGATCACCGGCGGGGTAAATTCGGGATCCGGCGAGACGTAGCTGACCCGCGCCTTCACGTCCGGGCCGCAGCCGTCGCAATGGACGCCGAGCAAGGTGCCGACCTTGACCGAGGAGAAGGCAGCTTCCGGGATGTAGACGCTGAGCTTTACGGCGCCGTCGGGCAGGATCGAAATGACCGGTGAGGTCGGGCCGGCGGTGTCGCCCGGATTGCGGATGACATCGTTGACGCGGCCCGGCGACGGCGACGCCAGCACCCGCTTCGACAGCCGCCACCGCGCCTGCTCCAGGGTTGCCTGCGCCTGCTTGACCTGGTTGTCGGCGGCCTTGATCGTTTCCGGGCGCGCCGGCAGGCCGCCGACAGCGAGATTGGCATTGGCCTGGCCGACCTGCGCGTTGGCTGTCTCCAGTGTCGCCGAAGCGGTGTCGAAATCGGCCTGCGTGCCGGCGCCGCGCTTGAACAGATCGGCGGCGCGGTCGTATTTGCGCTTGGCGTCGGCGGCCTGCGCGCTGGCCATGTCGACCTCGGCCCTGAGCACCGCGATCTCTTCCGGGCGCTTGCCGATCTGCAGGTCGGCCAATTGCGCCTGGGCCTGGGCTAGGCCGGCCTCGGCCTGCGCGACCGCGATCTTGGCATCGGCGCTTTCCAGCGTCACCACGGTCGTGCCGGGTGTGACACGATCGCCGCGCTTGACGGTGACGGTCTCGACCTGCGCCACCTCGATCGGCGCCAGCAGCACATAGTCGCCCTCGACATAGCCGACGGCCAGCGGCGCTGCCGGCGCACAGGCGCTGAAAAGCTGCGCGGCGAGCGGCAGCGAACACAGAAAGCTCATGGTCTTTGCCCCTTCATCCCTGGCCCTTGCGGGCAGCCAATATGGCCTTGAGATTGCCCGATGTGACCGCCACCACCTTGGCTGCCTCTGCGGCGCCAATGTCGTTCCAGCCCATGCGGCGCATCACCGCCTCGCGGCCGATGCGGAAATAGATGACCTGGCCGATCAGCGTGAACACGGTGAGCCTCGTGGCCTCGCTTTCGGCCGGCTCTCCCGTCGCCTGCTCCCAGAGCTGGCACAGCCGGCGGTGCGTCGGCTCGAACACGCCGTCATAGATGCGGTCGAGCGCTGCCGTCGGATGCGAAAGCTCGCGCAGCACGAACTGGACGATCTCGCCGGCCTGCGGGCTGGCAACGACAAAGCCGACCATCCGCTCCAGCGCCGCGAAGAGCAGCGCTTGCGCCGCCTCCGGATTGGCCGGTCCTGCCACTGCCGCCGGCACATTGCCGAGCGCCGGGCCGGCAACCGTCTGGATGGTCTCGACGATGAAGTCGGCGGCTGCGGCGCGAAGGCCCTCCTTGCCGCCGAAATGATAGGCGATCGAGCCGATATTGGCCTCTGCCTCGGCAGCGATCTGGCGCGTCGAGGTGCCGTCGAAACCCTGCCGTCCGAACAGTTTCAGCGCCGCCTGAACGAGGGCCGCGCGCGTCATCTCGGCGGGTGACGTCTCGCGACGGGGACTTCCGGTGTCGGGTAACTTGATCATGAGGCGCACTTTAATCAATCGATTGATTAAAGTCAATGGATGACTCAAACTTGCGTACGCAACCATCTTGCCACGGCCGGCCGTTAACGCTTTAGTGCGCGGCCATGGGCAAGGAAGTCGAACGCAAATTCCTGGTCTCCGGCACAGCATGGCGGGATCTGGTCGAGGCGGATATCCGCATTCGCCAGTTCTATCTTGCCGCGACCCCCGGCCGAACCCTGCGCATCCGCATCAGCGACGAAGCTTCCGCCAAGCTGACGCTCAAATTCGGCAGCAGGGCGCGCGTGCGCGACGAATTCGAATATCCGATCCCGCTGGCGGACGCCCTGGAGATGCTGGCCTTCGCGCTCGGACGTGTCATAGAGAAGACACGCCACCATGTTAGGCATCGCGGCCATCTCTATGAGGTGGATGTCTTTGGCGGCCCGCTTGCGGGACTTGTGGTCGCCGAACTTGAGACGCCGGAGGACGTGCCTGACGAAATGCTGCCTGACTGGCTCGGCCGAGAGGTCACTGGCGAGTCTGAATTTTACAACGCGTCGCTCGCCCTCGGGGGGATTCCGGAGATCGCCGCATGAGTTTTCGCATCGATCCGCGCCTGCCGCTGACCGGCGAGGTCAGGCGTATCCTTGCCGAGGAAATCGGCAAGGCATTGGCCCATCTCGACGCAGCGCGCAGCCGGCCGGAACAGGGGCTGCACAAATGCCGCAAGCGGCTGAAGAGCGCGCGCGCCTTGCTGCGGCTTGTTCGTTCCGGTGACGGAACATTCTGCGAGACCGAGAACCAATGCTACCGCAACGTGGCGGGCCTGCTTGCCGGGCCGCGCGAGGCGACGGCGCTGATCGAGACCGTCGACCGGCTGGCGGCAAGCTTTCCCAAGGAGAGCGCCGACGACGGGCTGGCTGCGGTGCGCGACAGGCTGATTGCCCGGCAGCATGAATTGCACGAAGGCGCCGGGCTCGACGCGGCAATCGCTGCTGCGACCGCCGCTTGCGAGGAAGGCCTGCACCGGATCGAAACCCTCGCTCTGCCCGATCAGCCGGAACAGGCCGCCGATGTGCTTGCCGAAGGCGCCCGCGCCACCTTGCGCCGGGCCAGGAAAGCGCTCGACAAGGCCGGATCGCGCGGCGCGGCCAATGATTTCCACGATCTGCGCAAGGCGGCCAAGACGCACGGCATGCATCTGTCGCTGCTCGGCAGGCTGTGGCCGACGCCGATCAAGGCCAGGCGCAAGGCGGTCGACGCACTGGGTGAACGGCTGGGCGACCTGCATGACCTGTTCGTTATGCGCGACCTGCTCGAGGCCGATGACCGTCCGCTCGGATCGCCCGAAGACACCAGGCTCCTGGGCAAGCTTCTGAAGCGGTCGGAAAAGCAGCTGAAGAAGTCCTGCCTGGCTGAGGCGGCCGAGCTGTTCGGCGACAGTCCCAAACGCTCGACACGCAAGCTGGCACGCAAGGCGCGCGGAGATCTGGCCGAGGCAGCCCAGGACGATCTGATCGCAACCGCCGGCTGACGGAGCTGTCCTCTCCCTTCTCCCCTTGTGGAGGGGGAGCTGACGTCGGCGCAACCACCCTCCCGCTGGCACCCAGCGCCTGCCCGTGCTAATCGGCATTTGGCATGACCGAGCTCAGAGACACGCTTCTGGATCGACTTGGCCGCCGGCTCGCCGGCGCGCTGCAGGAAGAGTCTTCCGGCTACGAACCTTATACCCCGTCCGATGCCGAGACGCTGCGCCGTGCGCTGGAGCCCGGCGACATCCTGTTGATCGAGGGCAATCAGAAGATCTCGGCGGTGATCAAGTACCTGACCCAGTCGACCTGGTCGCATGCGGCCCTTTATGTCGGCGATGCGTTGCCCGAGCCGCAAGACGGAACGGAGCGGCCGCGGCTGATCGAGGTCTCGATGGGCGAAGGCTGCGTTGCCGTGCCGCTGTCGCGCTATCGCACCTACAACACCCGCATCTGCCGGGCAAGCGGCCTGGCGCCGGAGGACCGCGACAGGGTCGTCGCCTTCATGATCGGTAAGCTCGGCCTGAAATACGATCTCAAGAACATTCTCGACATGCTGCGCTATTTCCTGCCGGCGCCGCCGGTGCCGGTGCGCTGGCGCCGACGCATGCTGGCATTCGGCTCCGGCGACCCGACACGGGCCATCTGTTCCTCGCTGATCGCCGAGGCCTACGGCCAGATCCGCTATCCGATCCTGCCCGAAATCACCCGCGCGCCCGGCCGTGCTTCGGCGCAGTCCAACTATTCACGCAGGGAAATCCTGCATATCCGCCACCACTCGCTCTACACGCCGCGCGATTTCGACCTGTCGCCCTATTTCCGCATCGTCAAGCCGACGCTGGAATACGGGTTCGACTACCGGGCGGTGACGTGGGACGACAAGGCAAGCTCAGACGCCGCACCCGCAAAGGCTGGGGCAATCGCCTCAGACAGGTGATGGACATGCCCCCTATGGCGCGGCCTACCGCCTTCCAGCCGGGGTGCAGGCGTTTCACATGGCGGCCTACATCACGCCGAAACCGCACCCTGGTTTTCGGCTCTATGTTCGATCCAGACATGGACCGGTTCGTCCCGGCCCCGGATGCTCACCGGTCCATGATCGCGCGCATTCAACTGTGTCGTGGGCGATTCCGCCTTCGCGGCGTCAATCAGTCGTGACCCAAAGCAAATATTCGCCTGGAGCTCACGGCATAGTGACTGCAAACGGCTGGCAACGTTGACGGTGTCGCCAACCACCGCGAAGGACAGATTGCGCTCGCTGCCGACCGCGCCGATGACAACTGCGCCATATTGTGCACCGATCCGAACGTCCAGCGGCGGGTATCCCCTGGACACCCGCTGTACATTCCAGTCTTCGAGAGCGGCGACCATCGCTTCAGCGCACTGGATGGCCCGAGTCGCGTCGTCATGGCTGGCTTGCGGAACCCCGAATGTCGCCATGATGCAATCGCCGATATAGTTATCGACGGTGCCATGGTGGTCGAAAACGACCTGTTCCATGCGACGGTGGAACTGACGCAGAAGTTCGAACACTGCTTCGGCCGGATGATCCTCGGAATAGTGTGTGAAGCCGACGATGTCGGCGAACAGCACCGCGATATCCTGCCGGCGGACCGGGCCGAAGGGCTCGTCATCGGTGGCGAGCTGGTCGACGACATTGGGCGAAAAATGCCGGGCGAGATTGGCGCGGGCGCGCTCTGCCTTCACATAGTCTTCCGACAGATGTCGGGAACGAAAGACGACCAGCGCCATGATCGCGCCGATAATCAGCACAACCAACACGTTGGTCGCCTGCGCAAATGTATCGACGAAATTGGGGTTGAGATAAAGGTTCAGTCGCTCTGTCATCGGCAGCGAATAGAGGTTCGTCGCCGGAATGACGGTTCCCGGATGATAAATCACCCATTCCACCCCGATCGCCCATGTCAAGGCCGCGAGCGCGCCAAGATAGAGCGCCAATCGTGTCGAAAGGGTCAGCGCGCCAAGGCATACGAAAATCAGCAGGAATTTGAAGCTGCCCTCGCGCAGTTGCATCGCGGCCGGCGCGACCTCCAGGGAAAACGGGTTGGGCGTTACCAGCAGAACGGTCAACAGAATGATGTCCAGCGTACCGACGAGGTAACCGATCCACCATCGCGCCGTCGTGCGACGGCGCGCAAAGAGAAACTGGATCAGGCCGATGAGCTGGAACAGCACGAGGCCCGTCAGCACGAAGAGCAGCGAAGCATCCCAGCGGCTGATCAATGAAAAGAAGCAGGCGATCACAGCGAGCGATGCCGTACGCGCCCAGAACTGCAATGCAGCACCCTGGCGTTCTGCGCGCGCCCGCAAATTTTTCAGGCGCGAATAGCGGCGAAGTTCAAGTGTTGGCGCGGTCGGCATAGGATCACTTCGATTTCACGGGGGACGTGCCACGCATCGGCAAACCCGCCCTCTACAGTCTGACAAATCAGTGCGCGAACTCTATCATGAATGTGATTTCATTCTGAAACGCGGCTGCAGAGAGCAAAAATATCCGGAAAAAAGATCATGGTGAAAACCGAAGCAGGACAGGCGGAAGCTCCCTGTTCAGGTCACCAAAAACCGCAGCGCCCGGCGTTATTCTCTGCATGGATGCGTTCGGCCGGCGCTGGGCGGCATGGCGGAACGCTTGGCTGCAGAGGGCTATACCGTGTTGGTGCCGGATCTGTTCTATCCCAACGCGCCCTATCCTGCTCGGGATGATTGGCCGTTTCAGGCCGGTAACGGGCGGCGTCCCTTTGCAGCGGCGGCGGGCCGATCGAACGCTCCGGCATCGCGCGGATGCGGCCCAATCGGCATGATCGCCGGAAACGGTGTTGCACCAAACGCGAACGTCCATTTGTAGCCGACCAATCCATCCTCCGGCGTGGTGTGCTGGTCGTGGTGGGCAAGCAATTTGACACGCCCGGCGAGCTCCTCCGCCTCGCGCCGCACCATCTCCGCCGTCTCCGGCCGCATCCGCCTGGAGAAGCTGACGAAGGTCGCTTCGTTGTCGATATGGGTGATGGCCCAGCCGATGAAATTCTTGTTGGTTATCTCGAACAGCGGCCTGAGCGGCCCT
>NZ_JBFULQ010000092.1:0-16138 GCF_054049815.1 Mesorhizobium sp. P5_C1
CCTGTAGCTCGGCGAGAGGAGCACGCGAGCAGACGGCCAGGGAGACGTCGTGATGCATCAGATGCTGGTTGGCGGCGTCGATGTGGTCGCAAAGGAATGAACAGCCGGTGCACCGATAGTCTGCATTGGGCGGAAACATGAAGTGATAAATGATCAGCTGGCTGCGGTTCTTGAAGAGATCGGCCAGCGATTTCCTTCCCTGGGTCGTGTCGAACTCGTAGGGCTTGTCGATCCGAAGCCATGGCAGTGCCCGTCGGTCCGCCGCGAGTTGTTGACGCTGGCGCGTAAACGCCTTTTCTTTCCCGAGATGCGCTTTGTGCGCTTCAAACCAATCCGTGTAAGGCGCGATGATGTGGTCGGTCATGTCGTCCTCCTTCCGCCTCTGGCGTATGCTGACGGTCTCGTTGCCTGTCTTTAAGACGTTGTTGAAAACCGCGATCCGACGTCACCTGTGCAATTTGTGCTGAAGAACGCGGCTGATGGCACCGGACGTCGACATTCAGCTTGACAGTCGTGCGCGCTTTGTTCTCTATATGTTCCAATCTATCAGCAACTGCGGATGTGCGGTCGGGATGGAAACGACAGCCACCATCCTGCATGCCGATCTCGACGCCTTCTATGCTTCGGTCGAGCAGTTGCTCGATCCGTCGCTGCGCGGCAAGCCGATCGCGGTCGGCGGCGGCGTGGTGCTCGCAGCCTCCTATGAAGCCCGCGCCTTTGGCGTGCGCGGCGGCATGCCGGGACGCAAGGCGCGCGAGCTCTGCCCGCATCTGATCTTCGTCGGCGGCAATTTCAGCGACTACCAGCGCCTGGGCGACGCCGCGATCAAGGTGCTCGACGACTTCACGCCCGTGGTCGAGCGCATCTCCATCGACGAGGCCTTTGCCGATGTCGCCGGCTGCACACACCTGTTCGGGTCCCCGCTAGAGATCGCCACGACCATCCGCCGCCGCGTCCGGGCCGAGCTCGGCCTACCGATCTCGATCGGCGTGGCGCGCACCAAGCATCTGGCCAAGATCGCCTCGCAGGTCGCCAAGCCCGACGGGCTGGTGGTGGTCGAACCCGGCACCGAGATCGCCTTCCTGCACGACCTGCCGGTCGGGCTGATGTGGGGCGTCGGCCCGGCGACGAAGGCGCGGCTGGCCGAAATCGGCATCGAGACCATCGGCCAGTTGGCCAGGACACACAGCGGCGCGCTGGCGCGGCTGCTCGGTCCCGCCGCCGGCGAAAAGCTGTCGGCGCTGTCATGGAACCGCGACCCGCGCAAACTGGAGGCGAAGCGCCGGGCGCACTCGGCCGGCGCGCAATCGGCACTTGGGCAAAAGCCTGCCGTGGCGCGGATCATCGTGCCCACTTTGCTGCACCTGGCCGACCGCGTCGCCAGCCGGCTGCGCGCCAAGGCAAGGCCCGGCCGCACGGTGACAGTGCGCGTGCGCTTTGCCGATCTCAGCGCTGTCACGCGCTCGATCACGCTTGACCAGCCGATTGCGGCGACCACGATGCTGGCCGAGATCGCCGGCGACCTGGTGCGCGGCTTGCTCGACGACCACCCGCACGAGAAGACGATCTCGCTGCTGGCGATCTCGGTCTCGCATCTCGAGGAAAGTGCCGAGTTGCAACTCGAACTGCCGCTCGGCCTCGCCGATGAGAAGCGCCGTCCGGGCACCCGAAAAGGCCTGGCACGCTTCGGTGCCGACCGCGCCATCGACAAGATCCGCGAGCGCTTTGGCAAGCAGGCGGTCGGCTACGGCACGGTGGCGCTGGAGGCCGCACGCTCCGTACCCGACGAATTCAGGGAATTGGCGCAGAAGGAGCTCTGAGGGCAGCCGAAGCCAATCGTGCCCTGCATATGACCGCGAGTTGTAACTGGTAGCAGCAAAAGAGTGACTTGATTTCAGGCCCTGGCTATTCGAGTAAGGTATAGCGGCCACAAGCCATGGAATGCGATGTTCACAGCCTTCATCGTTTGCGCGTCAGTCACAGCTCTCAGCGCGGTCGTCAGTCTCGGTTTCTCCTTGGCTGCGGCCATGAACGAAACCGGCAACGCCCGGACAATAGCTTTCTACGGTTGTGCACGCAGCGTGGCCTTGGTGGTCGCAAGCGCCGTGCCGTTTTTTACGGGTTCGACGGAATGGCTTGAAGCCGTCGCCTGGATAATGATCCTTGTGCAGGCTGGGGATGCTATCATAGGCGCCACGATCGATGATCGGATGAAAACCTTCGGCCCGGCCGGCATGTCGCTCGCCAACCTTCTGGCTCTCCTATGGCTCATCCAGTCTGTTCAATGAGACGACGACACACAGCTAAGCGTACGTGTGTTCCTCTGCCGTTCAACGCCATCCTTGTGGCTGCCTGCTTCAGCCTCTGATCGCCTTGCCGGCTTGCTGCAACAGCTCGAACGCCGCGAAACGCTTGGCGTGCCAGCCGGACAGCGAAGCGTTGGGATGATAGACCTCGCCGAGTTCCGACATGCCCGCCATGGCCGTCACCAGGTCCTTGTATGCTCCTGCGGCGACGGCGCCCAACATCGCCGAGCCTAGCAGCACCGGCTCCGGCGAGGTCGACGCCACCACCACCATGCCTGTCGTGTCGGCCAGCAGCTGGCGCACCAGCGGGCTTTGCCCGGCGCCGCCGCTGACGACGATGGTGTCGACAGGAATGCCCTTCTCATGCTCGGCTCGCACGATCTGGCGCGCGCCGTAGCCCAGCCCGCAGACGCCGGCGACATACAGCCCGACCAGGCTGTCGTGGCCGGTGTCGAGATCGAGCCCGGCAATCAGCGCGCGCGCATCTGGGTCGGCGAAAGGTGCGCGGTTGCCGAGGAATTCCGGCACGACATGGATCTCGCCGACCAGCGCCGGCATTGCTGCGGCACCCCCACGGCCTTGCGCCTGCAGCGACAGCCAGGCGCTGAGGCTGAGCCCTTCGGCCTGCGCCCTGGCCGCGGCTTCGCCGGCCGCCGGGTGCATGCGCACAAGATGGTCGATGGCCGCACCTGCCGCCGATTGACCACCCTCGTTCAGCCACAGCCCCGGCACCATGGCCGAGAAATACGGACCCCAGACGCCGTCGACGAAGGCCGGTTTGGCGGTCGACGACAGGGTGCAGGCCGAGGTGCCGAAGACATAGGCCATGCGCGACAGGACACTGCCGAAATCGCCGCGCGCCCCGACCGTGCCGACACCGCCGGCATGCGCATCGATCAGCCCGGCCGCCACCGCGGTGCCGGGGGCGAGGCCAAGGTCGGCCGCCGCCTGCCCGATCAGTCCGCCGCCCAGCGATGCTCCCGCCGGCACGATCTCGGTGCCGATGCGCGCAAACGCCTCGTCGGCCAGCGCGCCGAGGCCGACGTTGCGGAAATATGTCTCATCCCAGCGGCTCTCATGCGCCAGATAAGTCCATTTGCAGGTCACCGTGCAGACCGAGCGGGCAAGGCTGCCAGTCGCCCGCCAGGTCAGGAAATCGGCGAGGTCCAGGAACTGCCAGGCGGCGTTGAAGGTGGCGGGCATGTTTTCCGCAAGCCACAGAAGTTTCGGTGTCTCCATCTCAGGCGAGATGACGCCGCCGACATAGCTCAGCACCGCAGCGCCGCTGCGGTTGATGCGGCGCGTCTGCTCGATCGCGCGGTGATCCATCCAGACGATGATGTTGCGTTCGGGATTGTTGGACGGGCCCACCGGCAACGGCACGCCGCCCTCACCCAGCACCACCAGCGAACATGTGGCGTCGAAACCGATGCCGGCGATCGCCTCGGGCGCTATGCCGGCCTCAGCGACAGCGGCGCGGGTGGCAATGCAGACCGCCCGCCAGATGTCGTTGCTCGACTGCTCGACGATGTCGCCGGCCTCGCGCCAGACCTCGATGTCCTGCTTGGCCGAGGCAAGCAGGTTTCCCGCCTGGTCGAACACCCCTGCCCGCGCGCTGCCGGTGCCGACGTCGATGCCGAGATAATGGGGCATGGGGGGAAACCTTTCGGTTAGGGTAGCGGGGGAGTAAGGGAGTAGGGCAGTAGGGGAATAGGCAGCAGACGAATGGCGACTAGATTTGAGCCCGGACTTTGGATCGCACGACAGCATACTGCCCTAGTGCCCTAGTGCCCTACTCCCGTACTCCCCTATTCCCCTACTCCCTTAAAGATCATTGCTCTGCGGCAGGATCACCAGATCCCGGATCGTCACGTTGCGCGGCCGGGTCAGCATGAACATCACTGCCTCGGCGACCTCGCGCGGCTGCATCAGGCCGCCGGCGGCGAGCTCTTCCTCGAGCTTGGCTTTCGGCCAGTCGTCGACCAGCGCGGTCACCACCGGGCCAGGTGCCACCGCGCCGACGCGCAGGCCGTGCTTGGCAACCTGCCGGCGCACCGTGTGGACGAAGGCCTGCACGGCATGCTTTGAGGCCGTGTAGATCGGCTCCCAGACCACCGGAACCAGCCCGGCGATCGAACTGGTGACGATGATGTCGCCGGTCTTGCGCTCGACCATATGCGGCAGCACCGCGTGGATGGAGCGGAACACGGCGTTGATGTTGAGGTTCAGCATGCGGTCCCAGGTGTCGGGATCGCCGGTCAGCACCTCGCCGCCCACATAGGCGCCGGCATTAGCATGGAAGATGTCGAGCTGCCCGGCCTTTTCCAGGATCTGCGGCATCATGGTGGCGACGCTTGATGGCTGCATCAGGTCGATCACCAGCGGGATCGCCTTGGGGCCGAGTTCGGCGCACAGGCTGTTCAGCGTCGCCTCGGCGCGGTCGACCAGCACGACGCTGGCGCCCGCCGCCAGCATGTATCTTGCGCATTCGAGGCCGATCCCCGACGCCGCCCCGGTGACGGCCGCAACTTTTCCGGACAGTTGAGTCATATCTCTCTTCCTGTTGATGGGTTCAGGCCCGGCCATGGGAAACACGCGAACGGCGGGCCAGCGAGTCGACGATGACTGCTATGGCAAGCACGGCGCCTGTGATCATGTACCGAAGCGACGAGGACAGATCGAGCAGCGTCAAGCCGCTGGCGATCGACTGGATGACGATGATGCCGAGCAGTGCCGAATAGGCGCTGCCGCGGCCGCCGAACAGGCTGGTGCCGCCGATGACGGCCGCCGCGATGGCGTTGAGATTGACGTCGCCGGTGCCGGCCTGCTGGCTGGCCGACGCAAGCCGGGCCGCCGACAGCACGCCGCCGAAAGCGGCCAGCATCGAGCACAGCACGAAGGCGCTGGAATAGATCAGCCGCACATTGATGCCGGCGCGCCGCGCCGCCTCGCGGTTGCCGCCGACCGCTGACATCGAGCGGCCCCATTTCGTCCGCGTCAGCGCGTAGTGCATGGCAATGACCAGGCCGACGAACAGGCCGAACATCCACGGAATGCCGCGCGCCTGGTTGAGATAGAAGACGATGAGTTCGAGCACGATCGTGATCGCCACCGCCCGCGTGACGATGCCGCCGGTCGAGGGTGCCGACAGGTTGGCGGCGCGCCGGCGCGCAACGGTGCGCAGGCCGGTGATCAGCATGACGATGCCAGGCACCGCCGCCAGCCCGAACGACACGAATTTCGGCATCACCAGAAGCTGGCCGAAATTAACCAGGTTCGAGCCGTAAGGCAGGTTGATCGAGCCGGTGGAGCCAAGGATGTAGAGCTGCAGGCCGAGCACCGCGAGCAGTCCTGCGAGCGTCGAGACGAAGCTCGGCATGCCGAGCCGGTTGAACAGCAGCGCGTAAAGCGCGCCGATGAAGCCGCCGACGGCGACCGCGGCGAGGATGGCGAGCGCCACCGGCCAGCCCTGGTTGACCCAAAGCGTGCCAACCAGCGCCGAGGCAAAGCCGCTGATCGAGCCGACCGACAGGTCGATCTCGCCGACCATCAAAACGCAGACGATGCCGAGCGCGATGACTCCGACTGTGGAGGAATCGAACAGCAGATTGACCAGGTTGCTGCTCGACAGGAAGATCGGATTGATGCTGGCGAACACCGTCCAGATGATGACCAGCCCGACGATGACCGGCAGCGAGCCGAGATCGCCCGAGCGCACGCGGTCGACGAAGGCGCGGATGCTGCCGCTCAAGCCCGCCTCGTGCTTGACGCGCACGTCGGCGCGGTCGAGCTGCGGCGGAGCTGCCTGTTCCACTTGACGGCTCATGGGCGTGGCTCCTGGGTATGATCCTGTCGGGCTTGCCGGCGTTCGGCCCGTCGCGACACCGAATTGTTCGACGCGCCGGTGATGGCGCTGACCAGCTCCTGGTTCGAGGCGTCGGGGGTGAAGATGCCGTTGTTGCGGCCAAGCCGCAGCACCACGATGCGGTCGGCGACCGCGCGCACGTCTTCCATGTTGTGGCTGATGATGACGACGCCGAGGCCGCGGTCGCGCACCCGCTCGATCAGGTTGAGCACTTCGGCAGTCTGTGCGACACCAAGCGCCGCCGTCGGCTCGTCGAGCAGGATGAGCTTGGGTTCGAGCAGCAGCGAGCGGGCGATCGCCACCGTCTGGCGCTGGCCGCCCGACAGCGACGCAACGACTTCGCGCACACTGGGGATGCGCGCCGACAGCTCATTGAGCAGCGTCCAGGCGCGCACTTCCATCGCCACCTCGTCCAGCCGCAGCGGGTTGAGCTCGCGGCCGAGGAAGATGTTGGCGACGATGTCGAGGTTCTCGCACAGCGCCAGGTCCTGGAACACGGTGGCGATGCCGAGCGTGAGCGCCGCACTCGGGTCGGCCAGCGTCACCTGCCTGCCGAGATAGCTGATGGTGCCCGAGCTTGGCTGATGCACGCCGGCCAGGATCTTGACCAGCGTCGACTTGCCGGCGCCGTTGTCGCCAACCAGCGCCACCACCTCGCCGGCATGGACATCGAGATCGATGTCGGTGAGCGCCGAGACGGCGCCGAAATTCTTCGAAATGCCGCGCAGGCTGAGCACCAGCTCGCCTGTCGGAACCGGTTCGTCCGGGGTATCGATCATGCCTGGAATACCTTTCAAGAAAGGACCGGTTCAAAAAGCGGGTAGGCGCTGCCTGGCCGCCGCCGGAGCCTGTTCCACCCCGATGCATTCGGGGTGGGGCTCCAGCCTATTGTTCGGCCAGGCAGCGGAACGGGGCAAGGGTCGCGGTCAGTTCCCGATGCCCAGCTTCTTGCAACCCTCCGCGTAGCGATCGACGCAGAGTTCGGCCGCGGTGTTGATCTTCTTGTCGATGATCTCGGCCTTCAGGTTTTCCTGCGTCACCACCGCCGGCGTGAACAGCTGCGACGGCGTATCGTACAGCGTCATCTCGGCCTTCGGCGTCTCGCCCGAAAGCAGCTTGATGGCGACGTTGGCAGCAGCCGCCGCCACGATCTCGCTCGGCTTGGAGATGGTGTTGTACTGGTCGCCGGCGATGATCAGCTGCAAGGCGGCGATCGTCGCGTCGTTGCCGGTCACCGGCGGCACCGGATCGACGCCGGCTGCCTTGAAGGCCGCGATGGCGCCACCACCGGTGCCGTCATTGGCGGCCACGACGCCGAGGATCTTGGGCCCGAAGCGGGTGATCTGGCCGCCGGCCCATTGCTGCGCCTTCGGCGGCGCCCATTCCGGCGTGTCGTATTCGGCCAGGATCTGGTAGCCGCTGTTGTCGAGGCCTTCATGGATGCCCTTCTTGATCAGCCCAGCCGCCGCGTCGGTCGGCGAGCCGTTGATCTGCAAAACGCCACCGGTGGCCGGATCGACCTTGAGCGCCTTCAGATGCGCGACCAGCGAGTCGGCGATCGCCTTGCCGATGCCTTCATTGTTGAACGAGACATAGAAGTCGGCCGGTGCGGTCGGGATAGGCCGGTCATAGGCGATGACCTTGATGCCCTGGCTCTGCGCCAGCTTGACTAGGGAGGCGGCGGCGGTCGAGTCCACGGGATCGAGCACGATCGCCTTGGCGCCCTGCGAGATCACCGAGTTGAACTGCTGCTGCTGGCGCGAAGCGTCGGCATCGGCGTTCTGGTAGAGCACCTTGCAGCCCGGGCACAGCTTCTTCATCTCGGCGGCAAAGCCGGGATAGTCATGCTGTTCGTAGCGGGTCGAGGCCTGGTCGGGCATCAGGAAGGCGACGGTGGCGTCGGTGACCTCGGCCGCCCTTGCGATCGCGGCGGTGCCGGCCAGCAGCGACAGCGCAATTGCTGCCATGCCGGCGGACTTCAATGAAGATGAAAATCGGGTCATTCGGTCTTCTCCGTTTCTGGATATGGTTGTAAGAAGGTCGTTGACTGCTATGTTGTGAAGACACGCCTCCGCCCTCGCCCCAACTGCAATTGGGAACCAGGGCCCGGCACCGGCCTCTTGGCCGCGCCGACATCCTCCGCTGGCGAAGGATTTCTAGGACAAGCGCTCTCCATCGCGGACCGCGTTATGCGGGCCACGTTGTCAGGCGAAAAATGTGGTTCCTCCCTTGGGTCCTCCCTGGCTCCTCCGTTAAGCGGCTTTTCCCGCGTTGATGTTGTCGGCCAGCAGGCGCCTGAAACGCGAGGGCGGCATGCCCTTCTCCGCCAAGAACTGCCGGTTGAAATTGGACAGATTGTTGAAGCCGACCTCGTAGCAGATGTCGGTGATCGAGGCTTGCTCGTCGCTCATCAGGATCTGGCAGGCGAGGTTGATGCGCAGCCGCTTGACATATTGCACCAGCGACATGCCGGTGTGGCGGCGAAACGAGCGTGAGAAGGCGCCGGTCGACTGGCCGGCGATGGCCGCCAGATCCGTCTCGTCAAACAGCTGCGTCAGGTTTTCACGGATATAAGCCAACGCCTTGTTCATGCCGGCGGTCATGTAGCCCGAGGGATCCGGCCGGTAGCTGGCGCTGGCGAGCAGCTGGAACTCCTGGGCCCGGCTGAGCAGGCCCGATATCATCATGAACAGCTCGATGCGGCGCACGCCTTGCGCCTGCATCATCTCTTCCATCAGCGGCGCCAGCTCCTTGCTGGTGCGGCTGGAAAACAGCACGCCGCGCCGCGACGCCTCGAGCAGTGGCCCGAGCCCCGCCAGTTCCGGCAGCACATGCATGGCATCACCAATGAAGCTTTCCGAAAACTGGATGATGCGGCCGCGCAGCGGAACGGAGCTGTCCCTCGGGATATCGCTCACCCAATTGTGCGGCAGGTTGGGTCCGGTCAGCACCAGATTGCCTGGCTCGAACTCGCCGATGAAGTCGCCGACGAAATAGCGGCCGTTGGTGAAGATCACCTGATGCAGTTCATATTCGGGATGGAAATGCCAACGCACCGTGTGGAAGGGGTAGCCATGCGACCACGCCTTGAAGGACTCACCGCGTCGTATCTGGACAACTTCCAGGTCCGGTTCCATGTCCGTCTCCTCCGGGCCAGCACGGATCGTTGCCGCGTTCGACCCACATTCCCTAACCGGCCGAATTGGTTTCGGCTCTGCATTTCGAGACCACGCTACCGGCTCATGACAGCAGGCGCCACCACGATTCAGGGCAGTGGATGATACTTTTTTAACCGGGAAAGGGACACGGAAAGGCAATATTCGGGCAGGATGGGATCAGAACCGCTGACCGCAACGCGCCTGGTTCGGGCCGAGGGCAACTGCCCCTGTTGAACCTGCCCTCCCAGCCCATCCGCCTCGGATCAAACCACTCAAGCTGGGTCAAAGTCGCCCTCGTGCGCGACCGCCGTAAGCGGAAACCTCCTCAGTCCGTCGCCGACATGACGACGAAGTCCTGGCCGGAGCGGCTATCGGGATGCAGCGGCGCGTCGGTGAGCACCATCACCATGCCCGGATGCATCCTCGCCTGCATGGCGTCGAGGAAGCTCTTTTGCGTGCTGAGCCGCTTGAGCATGTCTTGCTCATTATTGAAGAACGAGCCGGAACTGGCGCTGCGGCTGATGTCGACCCATTGCCAGTCATTGGCGGCTCCCGCCACCTGCAAGGTCAGCACATGGCTGCCAAGCCCGCCGGAGCCGGTGATGGTCAATGGCGCCTGCGCGACGACCACGCCGTTCTCGATCAGCATGATCTGCTTGTCGCCCGACGAGGCGATGATCGAGGTGACCGGGAAGTCCTCCGGCTCGACCCAGTCGGCGGCGCGCTTGTGGCCGTCCTTGGAAGCGACGACGTTCTGGAACTGCCCGGCCGCGTAGCCACCCAGCACCATTCCGGGATTGGTCAGTTCGGCCGGGTCACCGCGCGCGCCCGAAATGATGACCGGCGTGCCGATATGGGTGATGCCGAACAGATTGCTGGAAAAGGCGAGCGGCAGCCGCACGCAGCCATGCGAGGCGGGATAGCCCGGCAGATTGCCGGCATGCAGCGCGATACCCGACCATGTCAGCCGGTTCATGTTCGGCATCGGCGCATCATTGTAGGTGCTCGACTTGTGGTCCTTGTCCTTTTGGAGAATGACGAAGATGCCGGTCGGCGTCTCATGTCCGGGCTTGCCGGACGAACAGGTCGAGACTGCTATGCGCACGCCGTTGCGATAAACATGCACACGTTGCTGCGGCAAGGAGACGATGATGGCGACCGGCCCCTTCTTCTGGCGTTCCGGATGCCAGGTGAACTCGCCGGGCTTGAGATCCTTGATGTCCTCAAGCGTCTCGGCGGCGAAGCTTCGTACCGCCGGCAACAACGCCAGCACGCCGGCGCCAAGCACCAAATGCCGTCTGTCGAGACCCATGCCGCCCCCCTCGTCATGACCAGCCGTCAGTCTAGAGGCTTTCCGGCCCGGATAGAAGCGGTCATGTTTGGGCGGATCGGGTCGCGCCTCGCTCTCACCCGAACCGGGCTTGCGTCCACGCTCCACCAGCCGCATTCGACTCCACCGCCGCCGCGACGAACTTCACGCCGCGCGCGCCGTCGACGACGTCAGGCACTTGCGCCGCTCGGGCCGGATCGACCGCCGCGCCCGAGCGATGCGCGCGAATGATATCGGCGGCGTCGCGGTAGAAATTGGCGAAGGCCTCGATGTAACCTTCAGGATGCGCCGCCGGCATGCGCGACACCCGCCGGCTCTCTTGCGTTGAGCCATGGCCGCCGCGCACCAGCGTGCGGCTTTCCTCGCCGTAGATGGAGAAGCGCAGTTCCTCAGGCCGCGCGCCCGACCATTCCAGCCCGGCTCTGTCGCCATAGATGCGCACGGACAAATCATTGTAGTGGCCGGGCGATGTCTGGCTGGCCAGGATTGTGCCGCGCGCTCCGCCGGTCCAGCGCACCAGCACATGCGCATTGTCGTCGAGCCGGCGCCCCGGCACCGCGGTGAACAGGTCGGCCGAAACCGCCTCGGCCTCACAGCCCGAGATGTAGCTTGCCAGATTGAAGGCATGCACGCCGATATCGGCCAGCACCGCCGACTGCCCAGCGCGCGCCGGGTCGGTGCGCCACTCCGCCTGCTTCTGGCCTTCGGCGTCGATCGGCCTGGTCAGCCAGTCCTGTATGTAGGCGCCATGCACCGACACGATGCGCCCGAGTTCGCCCGCCGCCACCATCTCGCGCGCCTGGCGGACCATGGCGTAGCCGGTGTTGTTAAGAGTGACGACGAAGCGGCGTTTCTTCGACCGCGCGAGCGCCACCAGCGCTTCGGCGTCGGCCAGCGTCGTCGACAGCGGCTTGTCGCAGATCACGTCGATGCCGGCTTCGAGGAAGGCTGTCGCGATTGGTGCATGCAGATGGTTTGGCGTGACGATGACGACGGCCTCGATGCCGTCCGGTCGCGCGGCTTCGGCCTGCGCCATCACGCGATAATCGGCATAGCTGCGCTCCGGCGCCATACCGATCTCGGCGGCCGATGCGGCGGCGTTCTCCGGGTCGGAGGACAGCGCGCCGGCGACCAGAACGATCTGGTCGTCGAGGCGCATGGCCAGCCGGTGCACGGCGCCGATGAAGGCATTGCGGCCGCCGCCAACCATGCCGACCCGCAAGCGTTGGCGTGTCGAGCCGTCCGATGTTGCATAGACCATGATTTTTCAAACTCCTCCGGACAGGCGATTTCTGGGGGGTGCAAGCCGATAACACCGCCAGCGCTTTCGAACACGATTTCCAATTTCCATATTGTAAAACGATCGTGCCGCGCTAGCCTGAAATCATGAGTGGGGCAGGCAAAACATCGGGACGGTCCGTTGCAGACGAGGCGGCGACCCGCAAACGCGGACGCTCGCTGGCGGCACTCGGTTACATCCAGCCGCAGACCTATGAGGAGTTGCGCGCGGTGCTGTCGTCCGGCACCGTGCATTTCCCCAAGCGGCTGCGTCAGGTCGCCATCTTCCTGTGGCAACATCCGAGCGACGTCGCGCTCGGCACCATCGCGCAGGTGGCGGCACAGGCCGGCGTGCAGCCCTCGACGCTGGTACGCTTCGCCCAGATCTTCGGCTATGCCGGCTTTTCCGATTTCCAGGGCCTGTTCAAGGACCATATCAAGGGGTCGTGGCCGGACGGACGCGGCGAGCAGCGGAGCGAACCCAACGCCGACCTGCATTTCCTGCACGGCATGGTCGGCGCCTCACAGGCCTCGCTTGGCCGCGTCGAGAGCGATTTCGACATCGAGAGTTTCGAGAAGATGGTGACGCTGCTGGCGGCCGCCGACCTGATCTATGTCATCGGCTCCAAGCGCGCCTTCCCCGTCACCACCTATCTGTCGCTGACGCTCTCGCAGCAGGGCGTGCGCAACGTGCTGGTCGACAATGTCGGCTCCACCGCGCTCGACCAGGTCGGCTGCATCGGCAGGCAGGACGCCGTTCTGGCGGTGTCCTTCAGCCCCTACAATTCGATCACACCCGACCTCRTCGCCGTGGCGCATGAGCGCAACGCCGGCATCGTCACCATCACCGACAGCACCTTCAGCCCGCTGATCCGGCTGTCGGACACCTGGCTGGAGGTGGTCGAATCCGACTTTGCCGGCTTCCGCTCGCTGGCGGCGTCGCTGGCCGTCGGCATGGCGCTGGTCCACGCAGTCGTCGCGCGCCGCGGCCAATGAGGCGCTGCTGGCACAATTGACTGCCGGGAATTGACGTTCCATATTTCGAAAAATAGAAACTTTGTTCCGGGAGGAGGAATGGAGCTTCAGATCAAAGGCAAGGTGGTGCTGGTCACCGGCGCGACGCAAGGCATTGGCCGAGCGATTGCCGAAACGCTTGCGCGTTCGGGCGCCGGTGGTCTGCTGGTCACCGGTCGCGAGAAGGCGCGCGGCGATGCCGTGGCAGCCGAGCTTTCGCGGCTCGGCACGCCCACTGTTTTCGTCGCCGCCGACCTCTCCGACCCCGAAGCCCCTGCCCTGCTGGCGCAAGCCTGCATCGATCGCTTCGACCGCATCGATGGCCTTGTCAACGCCGCCGGCCTGACCGACCGCGCGTCCTTCCTCGATGCCGACCTCGATGACTGGGCAGCGCTGTTCGCCGTCAATGCGCGCGCACCATTCTTCCTCATGCAGGCGGCGATTGCCGATATGAAGAAGCGCGGCCAGGGCGGCGCCATCGTCAACATCCTGTCGATCAATGCCCATTGCGGCTCGCCGGAGCTCGCGGTGTACTCGGCCACCAAGGGCGCGCTGGCGACGCTGACCAAGAATGCCGCCAACGCCCATCGCTTCGACCGCATCCGCGTCAACGGCATCAATGTCGGCTGGACCGACACACCGGCCGAACGCACCATGCAGGCCGAGACGCTCGGCAATGGTCCGGGCTGGCTCGACGCCGCCAAGGCCTCGCAGCCTTTCGGCCGCCTGTTCTCGACAAGCGATGTGGCGAACCTCGCCGTCTTCCTGCTTTCCGACGCGGCCGGACCGATGACCGGCACGCTGGTCGACCAGGAACAGTGGGTGATCAGGGCGAACCGGTGAGCGTCGCCCCCTCCCCCGAGACACTTGGGCCGGCGCTGCTCGCCCGGTTGCCTGCCGCCGTCCAGAAACCGGCCTATGACCGCGCGGCGCTCGCGCCCGGCATGGCGCACCTCGGCGTCGGCGCCTTCCACCGCTGCCACCAGGCCGAATACACCGACGATCTGCTGGCCAGCCATTTCGACCGCTGGGGCGTCGTCGGCATCAACATCCGGCCACCCAGCCTTGACGACACACTTGGCCGGCAAGGCTGTCTCTACACGCGGTTGATCCGCGAGAACGGCAATGTCGAGGCGCGCGTCATCGGCAGCATCATAGAGGTAGTCGACAGCCAGGCGAGTGCCGCACCCGCGCTCGATGTGCTGTCCTCCTCCGACATCGAGCTGGTGACGACGACGGTGACCGAGAAAGGTTATTGCCACATCCCGTCCAGCGGCGAACTCGATCTCGACCATCCCGACATCGTCCACGACCTCGCCAACCCCGAGAAGCCACGCAGTGTGCCCGGCCTGTTGGCGCGGGCGCTGGAATTGCGCCGGGCGACACATGGCCGGCCGCTGACGCTGCTCTCCTGCGACAACATCCCGGCCAATGGCACTATCCTGGCCAATGTCGTGCAGGCTTTTGCCGAACGGCGCGGCAACGGCCTTGCCGACTGGATCTCGGCCAACGCCGCCTTCCCGTCGGCCATGGTCGACCGCATCGCGCCGGCGGTCACGCAAGCCGACCTCGACGGCGTCGAGCAGCGTTTCGGCTACCGAGATGCGGCGGTCGTCGTCGGCGAGCCGTTCCGGCAGTGGGTGATCGAGCAGAAATTCGCCGGCCGCGTGCCGCGCTGGGATCGGGTCGGCGCCAGCTTCGTCGACGACGTCACGCCGTTCGAACATCTCAAGATGCGGGTGCTCAACGGCGCCCAGACGACGCTTGCCACGCTCGGCGTGCTGGCCGGCCTCGAACACACATTCGATGCCATCGCCGACCCGCTGCTGTTGGCCTTTGTGCAACGCATGCTTGTCGAAGAGACGCTGCCGACGCTGCTGCCGGTGCCGGGCATGGAACCGCTGGCCTATGTCGCGCAGAGCCTCGGCCGGCTGCGCAACATCGCGATCCGCCACCGCAACCACCAGATTGCCACCGACGGTTCGCAAAAGATCGTCCAGCGCCTGCTCAACCCGATCCGCGACCGCCTGAGCCAGGGCCAAAGCATCGCGCTGCTGGCGCTCCCGGTCGCCGGCTGGATGGCCTACCTGATCCAGGCCTCGGCACGGTTCGGCAAACGCTGGCCGGTGTCGGACCCCTATGCCGGCAAGGTCGCCGACATATCGGACGCAACCGGCCGCGATCCACAGGCACTGGTGGCCGGCATCCTTGCCATCGAGACGATTTTCGAGCCCGGCCTTGCCGCGAACGATGTGTTCCGCAGGTCCGTCACATCAACGCTCGGCGAGCTGCTGTCGGACGATCCGATGGCCGCCGTCAGGCACAGTCTGGAACAGGGCGAGGCGGTACGGTTGAAGCGGCCCGCACAATCGGCATAGTGGAAGTCGGTCATGAAGCCACGACGAGAGCAATTCCAGGAAAAGTGTGAAACGGCTTTCCGCCCGGAATTGCGGCAAAAACAAAGGGATAGAACGGTTCCTCGTTCCGTGAAACGATGGACTGTTCAGGGGAGGCATGATGAAACTTGGACTACTCACCGCACCTTTCGCGGAGACGCCGCTTGGCGAGGTCGCCGGCTGGGCAAGCTCCGCCGGCTTCGAGGCGCTGGAAATCGCCTGCTGGCCGAAATCGTCGGGCGCCAGCCGCCGCTATGCCGGCACCAGCCACATCGACGCCGCCTCGACTTCCGCCGCGCAGGCCAGGGAGATCGTCGCCTTGCTGGCGGAGAAGAACCTCTCGGTCTCCGGCCTCGGCTACTATCCCAACCCGCTGCACCCCGACGCCGCACACCGCGAGGCTGTCATCGGCCATCTGAAGAAGGTGATCGTGCTGGCCGCCAATATGGGCGTAACTGTCGTCAACACTTTTTGCGGTGGCGATGCCGCCAAGACCGTCGACGTCAACTGGCAGGAGGCGCTCAAGGTCTGGCCCGAAATCGTCGCCCATGCGCGCGGCCATGGCGTCAAGCTCGCCTTCGAGAACTGCCCGATGATCTTCAGCTATGACGAGTGGCCGGGCGGGCACAACATCGCCTATTCGCCGCAGGTCTGGCGCCGCATCCTGGAAGCCTGGGGCGGCGATGTCGGCATGAATTTCGACCCTTCGCACCTGGTCTGGCAGATGATCGACCAGGCCCGCTTCATCCGGGAATTCGGCCCCTACATGCTGCATGCCCACGCCAAGGACC
>NZ_JBFULQ010000093.1:0-16087 GCF_054049815.1 Mesorhizobium sp. P5_C1
ACCTTCCTCCCGTGTGTCGGGGACGGTCACCGCCCGGATGGCCGCCCGCAGCTGCCACTAGTAGATGTAGCACCATAGCCGATTTGCCAGGGGTTGTCGCCGCGTCAATAGCTTGAAGCTGCTCCTCGTGCTCATCTCTCGCTGTCACCTCTCATATGGCCGTGCGTTGGCAGGCTTTCGTTTTGGTCGGCCATCTTGCTGCATTTAAGCATTACAAATTTTAGTAATTACTGAAATAGCGCGTAGAGACCCCTGGCGTATCACTTGGGCTTTACAGGTTTTGGCGAGGGGCGATGTTCGTATTGAAGGGCTTCTGGTCTTCGGAGCGCGGCAACTTTGCCATGGCGACCGCCATAGCAATGCTGCCGATAATGCTTGTCGTGGCCGGCACCATCGATCTGACAGGCACGAGCGACGACGCTGCGCAATTGCAGAATTCGCTGGACGCGGCTGGACTTGCCGTCGGCACAAAGTACCTACCCAGCATGACCGCGAGTGATGTGCAGGACCTTGGGCTGGCATTCTTTACGGCCAATATGAGTGTCGCCGACCAGCAGGAGTATTCGGGCAGTGTCTCCGCCTTTTCGGCAAGCGCCAGCGGCGACCCGAGTGCCTACTACATCTCGGTTTCGTCCAGCATCAACCGTCCGAGCTTCATCAATGGCGCGGCCCCCTGGCCAGCCCACCGCTCGGCCACGGTCAAGATGAATCCCGGCGCGCAGGCCTGTGTGCTGGCGCTCGATCCACATGCGTCGGCCGCCGTGAGCCTGCAGGGCTCGACCGATGTCTCTATGAGCAGTTGCGTGATCGCGGCAAACTCGGATGCGCCCGATGCTGCCAGCTTAGGTGGTTCGGCGCAGGTGTCGGCGGGCTGCGTCTCGACCGTCGGCGGCACTTCCGGACTTTCGCCGCCCAACGCCAATCTTACCTGCGGTGCGCCGCTCGAATATCAATATGCGTCGTTCGATCCACTGGCGGACGTCGTCCCACCCCCCTACACATTGTGCCTGCCCGTGCCGAACGGCAAAACCTACACGCTGTCGCCCGGCACGTATTGCGACAAGACCTTGTCGGGAAACATCACGCTCAATCCAGGTGTCTACATCCTGCGCGGCACCACCATAAAGCCGGGCGGCAACGGCAGCCTGAACGGCCAAGGCGTGACCATATTCCTCATGGAGGGCGCACAGACCTACATAAATGCAAATGAAATGGTGAACCTTTCCCCTCCCACCAGCGGTCCATACGCTGGCATTACCATTTTCGAGAGTCATGGCAACACTTCGGCCTTGACGCTGAATGGCGGCGCAAATTCCGTGATCAGCGGGTTCGTCTATGCGCCCGACGCGCCCATTTCCTTTGCCGGCAACTCAGATATGAGCGGTCAAGGCGACTGCCTGAGGCTTGTTGGCCTGACCGTGCAGATGACCGGCAACTCATCCATCAAGACCGACTGCACAGCCGTGCTTGGAAATCGCGAGATGTATGCAAGCCGCCTCATCACTCTGGTGAAATGAGCGGGCAACTGCCGTTTCGATTCCAGATTTCCACCGCCCTGCCCGGCAAAAGCCATGATCGCGACTATCTCAGGCAGGCATGACCACTACGGGAATCGAACACGAGCAGATCGCGAACTTGAACAGGCGCAAATGGCTCAAGGCAGTCGGCCTTGCAGCCCTGGCCGGGCTTGCCGCCTGCAGCACAGTTTCGCTGCCGACCGGCGAAGGCGCCGGCGTCTCCTCGTCCGCCACCGGCACGCTGGCCAGCATACGCGCCTCGACCGGGCTTCCGCCGCTGGTCGCCGACCCGCAGCTCGAGCAAGCCGCCCTGCAGCAGGCCGGCTACATGGCGCGGCGTGGCCGCATGAGCCACACCACCGGCTGGGGAAAGGATTTCGCCTCGCGCGTCAAGGACAATCGCATTGCCGGCGCCGCCGCAGAGAATATTGCCGAGGGCCGTTTCGACCTGCAGAAGCTGTTCGACATATGGGCGCATTCGCCCGGCCACCGGCGCAACATGCTCGACCCACGCTTCACCCGCTTTGGCCTCGCCTATGTGCGCGACGGCCGCGACGGCGCCCTGCGCTACTGGAGCCTTGTGCTGGGAAGGTAAGGCGGCACTCCCCGATAGGTCGTCGCCTTGAATTTCGAGGGCGACGACATCTAGTCCATGTGTGCGGCTGGTGCGCCACCGGCGGGCGCCTGTTTTGGCTTGCGCAGCAGGAAAACAAACGGAATGGAAATCAGCGTCATCACCATGAGTATTTTGAAGTCATTGACGTAGGAGATCATCATCGCCTGCAGATTGACCATGCGATCCACCTCCGAAAGCGCCATTGGATCGCCGCTTGCGGCCGCCGGCGATACCGCCCACAGATTGGGGTTGAACGGATTGATGAAGGCCGAAAGCTCGGTGTGATTGACCTGCGTGTTGCGCACCATCAGAACTGTCACGACAGACACGCCGATGGACGAGCCAAGATTGCGCACCAGGCTGAACAAGGCCGTGGCATCGGTGCGGAAGCGCACGTCAAGCGTGGCGAAGGCCACGGTCGACAGCGGCACGAACACCATTCCCATTCCCAGGCCCTGGATGACGCCGGAGCTGATGATCAGCCAGTTGTCCATCTGAGGCGTGAAGCTGGACATGGTGTAGAGTGATTGCGCGGTCAGCAGAAAGCCGATGACGACCAGGATCCTGGCGTCGATCTTGCTCATGATCCGCCCGACGACGAGCATCGAAATCATCGTGCCGATACCACGTGGCCCAAGGACAACGCCAATGGTGATGGTCGGATAACCGAAGATGGTCGACAGCATTGGCGGCAGCAACGACATGCTCGCCAGGATGAGCACACCCATGACGAAGATGAACGCCAGGCCGGTGACGAAATTGCGGTCGAGGAAGATCTTGGGATCGATGAAGGGATGTTCGGCCGTCACCGTGTGGATGATGAACACCCAGAAGCCGGTCAGCGAAAGACCAAGCTCGATCCAGATCTCATTCGAGGAAAACCAGTCGACCTCGCCGCCGCGATCGAGCAGCAGCTGAAGCGCGCCGACGCCGAGCGATATCATGGCGAAGCCGAAGAAATCGAAACCGCGCACCCGCCGGGCAACAGCCGGCAAATAGGCGGCCATGCCGAGGAAGGCGACAATGCCGACCGGCAGGTTGATGAAGAACACCCAGCGCCAGTTGAAATTCTCGGTCAGCCAGCCACCGAGCGTCGGGCCCAGAATTGGCCCGAGCATGATGCCGGCGCCCCAGATGGCCATCGCCTGGCCGTGGCGCTCCCTCGGGTTGATGTCGAGCAGGAAGGTCTGCGACAACGGCACGATCGCGGCGCCGAACACGCCTTGCATCAGCCGGAAGAACACTATGCTCTCCAGGCTCCAGGCGATGCCGCACAGCATCGAGAACACGGTGAAGCCGACCACCGCCGTCAGGAACAGTTCCTTGCGGCCGAAGCGGTCGGCCAGCCAGCCGGTGACCGGCGTCATGATGGCGGCGGCAACGATGTAGGACGTCAGCACCCAGTTGATGTTGTCCGGCGAGGCGCCGAGATCGCCGGTCATGGTCGGCAGCGCAACGTTGGCGATCGTCGTGTCGAGCGCCTGCATGATCGTCGCCAGCATGAGCGCGACCGTGATCAGGCCACGATGCGGCACTTCTTTGAAGGGTTCGGGCGTGCTCATGATGCGGAACTTCCGGCAGGTAACAAAATCGTGTAGAACAGGTTTCCGGGCGGCATGGCCTTCCGTTGAGAGACCCTCATTCGCGGTGGGACGCGATGGCCGATGTGGGGGTTACATCGACCGAAAGTCTCTGATGAGCGGATGCCTGCCGCCCGGAAACATGAGGACCGAGGGGTCCGTGTCGAAGATTTCAGATTCCGGTCGATCCGCGACGCGGCTCCAACCAAACGCTGGTTCTTCCACTCCTCCCATCAGACCAATCCTGCTACCAGCTTACACCCGCTTGGTTCCCCACGGGCTTGCGCCGATATTACTCCGCCGCCTAGCCCGCCGTAGCGTGGCCGAATATGGCGGGAAACCCGCGGGCAACGCCGGTGTCGACGGTAACGGTCGCGCTCATGCCGGTGCGCAACGCCATCTTGGCGTCGGCATCGGTCAGTTCCAGGCGCACCGGAATGCGCTGCGTGACCTTGACCCAGTTGCCTGTGGCATTCTGGGCCGGCAGCAGGGAGAATTCGGCTCCCGTGCCGGCGCCGATCGCCTTGACCGTCGCCTCGAAGGTTTTGCCCGGATAGGTGTCGACCATGATCTCGGCCTTCTGGCCGGGCTTCATGTGGGTCAGCTGGGTTTCCTTGAAATTGGCGTCGATCCAGGTGTCGCCGGTCTCGACCAGCGAAAACAACGGTGTGCCGGAGCCGACATACTGACCGACCTTGAACGACGAGGCCTGGCTGACGACGCCGTCGGCAGGCGCCTTGACCGTGGTCTGCGCCAGATCGTAGGCCGCCTTGTCGCGCGCGGCGAGCGCGGCCATCACGGTCGGATGCTTGTCGGTCTCGATGTCGGGATTGCCACCAAGGGCCGCCTTGGCGCTGATGATGCCTTGCTCGGCAACGGCAAGCTGCTGCTTGGCCTTGTCGAGATCGTTCTTGGCCTGGTCGAGCGACGACTTGGCGTTGATGCCCTTCTGGGCAAGGTCCGCGGCACGGTCGAATTGCGACTGGGCGAAGTCGACCTCACTGGCATCGGACCTTTGCTGTGCCATCGACTGGCCATAGGCCGCGCGCAACTGCTCGACATTGAGACGCGCGCCCGCCACCGCCGCGTCGGCCTGGGCCAGCGCGATCCGGTAGGGCTCCGGGTCAATGGCAAACAGCACATCGCCCTGCTTGACCAGCTGGTTATCGGCGATGTCGACCTGAACGATGCGACCGGCCGTGTCGGAAGCGATCGACACCTTGGCCTGCTGCAGATTGGCGTTCTCCGTCTCCTGGTAGCGGCCGCCGGTGACCCAGACGTAACCGCCGCCGATAGCTAGCACCGCAGGCAGCGCAACCATCAGCAGGGAGCGGCCCAGCCGGCGCTTCTTCTTCACCGGCGCCGGGGCCGGCTGCATCGGAGGAGCAACCGCCACCGGGGCCGCGGCCGGCTGCGCCGGCGCGTCCACTTCCAGCTCGGTCACCTTCTCGTCTATCTTGGCTACCGCGTTCATGCTGCTGCGCCTTCTGCACTCTTCACTTTTTCAACGGACGGCGTCTCGTCGTCAGTCAGGTTGCGGACCATCGCCTCAAGTCCCTCGATCAGGACGCGACGGGCTTCCGGTTTCACGCCGACCAGCGATTCTTCATAGACTTCTCCCGCAATGCTCTTGATCACGGCGTAGGCGTCGCTCGCCTTGGGCGTCAGGAAGATCATGCGGACGCGGCGATCGGCTGCGTCGGGGCGGCGCTCGATCCAGCCACCCTCCTCCATGCGGTCAACCAGGCGCGAAACGCTGATCGGCTCGATTTCAAGAAGTTCGGCCAGCCGCGCCTGCGCGACACCATCTTCCTTGGCAACGCGGACCAGAAGCCGCCATTGCGCCGAAGAAAGCCCCAAGCCACTGGCCCTCGCCTCGAAGCGCTTGCGCATCAGGCGCTGCACGTCGTGGATCAAGAAGCCCAATCTGTCTATGCCATCAGAAACCATGAGCGGCATATATAATAAGCGTGCTTATTATTCAAGATGCCGGGTTGCACCAGAAACCGGCAAATGTGCATGACGGCCGTGCTTCGCAATCATGGTTAGCGGGTGGTGAACGTCTGGTCGGTGGCCATGGCAGTCGGCATGACCGCATCCACCACATCAGGATGTGCGCGCTAGAGAGGCGCCGCTTCGTGCCGCTGGTCGAGTGTGACAGATTGATGTACAGCCGCTGTCAGGATCGGGGGATCAACCAAATGCCGACGCTCTACGCTCTCAAGCCAGCTTTCCAGGGAAGGCTGCGGCCGCTGGTCAATCGGCTGGCGGCGATCGGGGTCACAGCAAACAGCATAACCATCCTTGCCGCCCTGATGTCGATCGCGGCCGGGACGGCCATCGCGATCTTGCATGAATGGCGCTCGCTGCTGCTCGTTCCCGTCGTGATGTTCGTGCGAATGGCGCTGAACGCCGTCGATGGCATGCTGGCGCGGGAACACGGGCAGGCTTCGACGCTCGGCATGTATCTGAACGAGCTTTGCGACGTCGTTTCGGACCTTGCGCTGATCCTGCCTTTCGCCGTCTTTCCACAGTTCAGCCCATGGGGCGTCGTCGCCTTCGCCCTCACCGCCGTGCTGACCGAATTCGCCGGCGTGCTCGGCATCGCTGCCGGGATCGGGCGAAATTATGCCGGGCCGTTCGGCAAGAGCGACAGGGCTCTGGCGCTGGGCGTGGTCGCAGTGTTGTGCGCCGCCGGGCTCTGGCCGGCTTCCATCGCGCCGCTTGTGTTTCCGGCCATGGCAACGCTTTCACTGTTGACCGCCATAAACCGGATACGCGCTGGCCTTATTGGCAGCGCCAGCTAAGCATCGAGGCTTCGCCATGCCGCCCGAGGGAGAGACCATGATGCACGAACCGATCGCCGCGGAAAGCTTTGAGCGGCAAGCGCAAGAGCGTGTCTTCCGCAGCCATGACGGGACGGAGATCTTCTACCGCTTCTGGCCGGCAGCTTCCGCCAATGCCAAGGGCGCGGTCGTGCTCTTCCACCGCGGCCACGAGCATGGCGGTCGCATGGCCCATCTCGTCGACGAACTGCGGATGCCGGACCACGCCTTCTATGCCTGGGATGCCCGCGGCAATGGCCGCTCGTCCGGCGAGCGCGGCTATGCCCCTTCCTTCTCGGCCCTGGTGCGCGACATCGACTGTTTCATGCGCGAGATCGCCGCCCGGGATGGCTTCGCCACGCAGGATATTGCACTGATCGCGCAATCCTTCGGCGCCGTGCTCACTGCGGCCTGGGTGCACGACTATGCACCGAAACTGCGCGCCATGGTGCTGGCTTCACCAGCCTTTTCGGTCAAACTCTACGTGCCCTTCGCCAAGGAAGGCATCGCGTTCTGGCAGAACATCAAGGGCCGCTTCTTCGTCAATTCCTACGTCAAGGCGAAGTTCCTGACCCACGATCCCGTGCGCATTGCGTCCTTCGAGAGCGATCCGCTGATCACGCGGCCGATCGCCTCCAACATCCTGGTCGAACTCTACCAGCACGCAGCACGCATCGTTGCGGACGCCCGCGCCATCACCGTGCCGACGCAGCTTCTGCTTTCCGGCAGCGACTGGGTGGTGCGCCACGGCCCGCAGCACGCGTTTTTCGTCAATCTCGGCAGCCGCACAAAGGAACGCCACGTGTTGCCGGGGTTCTTCCACGACACGCTGGGCGAACGCGACCGGGCGCAGGCCCTCGACCTGATCCGGCCGTTCCTGGAAAAGCAGTTCGCCTCGCCGGATGCGCCTGTCGACCTGAAGCAGGCTGATATCGCCGGGTATACGCGCGATGAGGCCGACAGGCTTGCGTCGCCGCTCGACCTCTTGTCGCCGAAGGGCCTCTATTGGGCATTCAGCCGTGCCTCCATCCGCATGGGCGCCTGGGTCTCGTCGGGCATGAAGGCGGGCGTCACCACCGGCTTCGATTCCGGCTCGACGCTGGATTATGTCTACGAGAACGACGCGCGCGGTCTTACGCCGCTTGGCCGCTTCGTCGACCGAATCTTCCTGGAAGCCATCGGCTGGCGCGGCATCCGCCAGCGCAAGCTGCATCTCGAAGAGCTGATCGGCTCTTGCCTGGCGGCGCTCAAGGCCACTGGGCGGCCAGCCCACATTCTCGACATCGCCGCCGGCCATGGCCGCTATGTTCTCGACGCCATCGTGAAAAGCCCCGAACAGCCGGCGAGCGTGCGCCTGCAGGATTACTCCGACCTCAATGTCCAGCTTGGCCGCAAGCTGATCGCCGAACGGCAATTGCCGGCGAGCGTCTCGTTTCAGCGCGCGGACGCTTTCGATGCCGACATGCTCGCCTCGATCGATCCGGCGCCCGACCTCGCCATCGTTTCCGGCCTCTACGAACTGTTCTCGGACAACGCGATGATCGCCCGCTCGCTCGGTGGATTGGCCAACGCCATGCAGCCGGGGTGCCTGTTGCTCTACACCAACCAGCCCTGGCATCCGCAGCTTGAGATGATCGCCCGCAGCCTGACCTCGCATCGCGGCGGCCAGGCCTGGGTGATGCGCCGGCGCACGCAAGGCGAGATGGACCAGCTCGTCGAAGCCGCCGGTTTCGACAAGCTCGAGCAGCGCATCGACCAATGGGGCATCTTCACCGTCTCGGTCGCACGGCGCCGCTGAACAGGATGGCGTCATCGCTTGCATCCACGGTGCGCGCAGAACCTTATGGCCGGGTGGTCGTCAGGGCAGCCCTTTGGCTGGCCTTCCTGGCGCCGTTCTTCTACCTCAGCTACGGCTTCGCCAACTGGCTGGCGTCGCGGCGCGACGACGTCGGCAGCATCGTGTTCGCCTGGGAACACAGCATCCCCTTCCTCGCCTGGACCATCGTGCCCTACTGGTCGATCAACCTGTTCTACGGCCTGTCGCTGCTGCTCAACGACACCAGGCAAGGGGTCGACCGCCTGGCCGGACGTTATCTCACCGCGCAGATCGTCGCCGTTGCCTGTTTCATCCTCTTCCCGCTGACGCTGACGTTCGTGCGGCCTGCAACGAGCGGCCTGCCGGGTTTCCTGTTTGCCGTGCTTGGCGGTTTCGACAAGCCGTTCAACCAGGCGCCGTCACTGCATATCGCACTGCTGGTGATCATCTGGGATCACTGGCGCCACCGGCTCGGCGGCCTCCTCCTGCCGCTCTGGCATGGCTGGTGCTTCCTGATCGGCGCCTCGGTGCTGACGACCTGGCAACATCATTTCATCGACATCCCGACCGGCGCGCTGCTCGGTTTTTTTGCCCTGTGGCTGTTTCCGCGCGCCGGCGAGTTGCCGTTTTCAGGCGCCCGGCTGACCAGCGATACCAAGGCGCGCCGGTTGGCGCTGTTCTATGCGCTGGGCGCCGTCCTTGCGCTGGCCGGAGCCGCGCTTGGCGCCTTCTTTTCCGCCACGGCACTCATCCTGCTTTGGCCGGCACTTGCACTGGCCATCGTCGCCTTCGGCTATGCCGGGGCCGGCGCAAAGGTGTTCCAGAAAACTGCGGAAGGTCATGTGTCCCTGGCAAGCTGCGTCCTGCTTTGGCCCTACCGGCTGGGCGCTGGGGTGAATGCCGCGATTTGGACGCGTAATCTCCCGCCGTTCGTGGCCGTCAGTGACGGTGTCTTTCTCGGCCGCTTTCCGACGGCAAGCGAGGCCAGCGGCTTCGGCACAGTGATCGACCTCGCCGCCGAACTTGAAAAGCCGGCGGCCGCAGATTGCCGCTGGATCAGCTTTCCGATGATCGACCTGTTGCCGCCGCCCGTGACGATGCTTGAGCAGGCAGCCAGCGCGCTGGAGAGCGCGCGCCGCGACGGCACCGTGCTGGTCTGCTGCGCGCTCGGCTTCCAGCGCAGCGCCGGCGTTGTCGCCGAATGGCTGGTGGCGACCGGCAGGGCCAGGACGCCGAAGCTTGCCCGCGAGATGCTGATGGCGACCGGCCGGCCGGTTCATCTTGCCGAGGCCGAGGAACGGGCGGCATGACGGGCAATGCCGACCAGGAACGGGCCGATCGCTTCGCCCGCATGCTGATGAAGCAAGCCGCATGGCCGGCTGCGACTGTGGTGGCGGCAAATATCCTTGCGCCTTTGGCTGCTTCGACGCGCGGCGCCTTCGAGACCTTGCCTGCGGCCATTGCGCTGTCGGTCACAGCCGCGAGCGCGGTTGCCGTGCTGGCGCTGTCGGCGCTCCTGGTGTTCGACGCGCTGTTGTTCCGGCTGATGGCCAGCCACGACGAGGCTTCCGGTGGCGCCGCGGTGGATGACATACTGGCGCGCATGCGCCTGAAAACTTCGCCCTCCACGACACGCCCGCTCGACGACCGCATGGCCGGCACCCGTCGCTTGCTGTTCAAGCAGCGCGCCGGGCTGGCCCTGTTTGCCGCAGCGCTTCTGGCGGCGGGGTTTTGGGCGCCGCGATGAGCAAGCTTTCGCTCACGACCTTCACCTTGCTGCAGACGGTAACCTCCGTCGGCCTCTCGGCGCTGGCCTGGGTGGTGACCGGGGTGCGTCCGATCTGGAATGGCAGCCTGCCGTCCGACCGGCAGCGCATCTATTTCGCCAATCACACCAGCCACGGCGACTTCATCCTGCTGTCGGCCTGCCTGAGCGAGAAAGAGCGCGCCGTCACTCACGCGGTTGCCGCCGGCGAATACTGGGGAAAGTCGCGGCTGCGCCGCTTCATCGCCGAGGACATGCTGTCGTCGGTGCTCATCAACCGGCAATGGACGAGACCCGAAGAAAACCCGATCGAGATCATGCTGTCCGTTCTCGACCAGGGCCATTCGCTGATCCTGTTTCCCGAGGGCACGCGCAACATGACCGAAGAGCCGCTGCTGGCATTCCGCTCGGGGCTCTACAATCTTTCGATGGCACGGCCTGAGGTCGAGCTGATCCCCTGTTGGATCGAGAACATGTCGCGCGTGCTGCCCAAGGGCCAGTTCCTGCCGGTGCCGCTGCTGTGCCGCGTCGTCTTCGGCGCGCCGGTGGCTGTGGCTCCAGGCGAAGAACGCCGCGCCTTTCTCGAGCGCGCCCACGCCACGCTTCTGGCGCTCAACCCGCGCCCCGAGCGAGACGATTGATGCGCCACGAAATCTCCATTCTGATCATCGGCCTGCTGGCGGTGCTGACCACCGCCAGCATCGTCGCCGCCATACTTTCGGCGCGGGCGCCGAAGCCGCTCAGTTCAACGTTGGTCAACCTCACCCAGCGCATCAACGCCTGGTGGGTGATGGTGGTGTTGATAACGGTCGCCTTCTTCTTCGGCCGCGACGGCATGACCATCCTGTTCGCGCTGATTTCGTTTGCGGCGCTGCGCGAATTCGTGACGTTGACGCATACAAGCCGCAGCGACCATTGGGTGCTGCTCGGCATGTTCGGCATCATCATACCGTTTCAATACTGGCTGGTGTGGACCGCCTGGTACGGGCTCTTTGTCATCTTCATTCCGGTCTACTGCTTCCTGCTGATGCCGGCCATCACCGCGCTGCATGGCGACACCGAACGCTTTCTCGAGCGGATCGCCGCCCAGCAATGGGCGGTGATGATCTCGGTCTATTGCGTCAGCCACGTTCCGGCGCTGCTAACCCTCAATGTGCCAGGCTTCGAAGGCCGCAACCTGTTGCTGATCGCCTTCCTGATCATCGTCGTGCAAGGCAGCGACGTGCTGCAATACATCTTCGGCAAGCTGTTCGGAAAACACCGTTTTTCGCCGAACGTCTCGCCTTCGAAAACCTGGGAAGGCCTGATCGGCGGACTGGTGTCGGCGAGCCTGCTCGGCGCGCTGCTGTCGTTCGTGACGCCGTTCTCGCCGCTGCAGGCGGCAGCCGTGGCCTTCGTCGCCTGCTCGATGGGTTTTCTGGGTGGACTGGTCGCCTCGGCCATCAAGCGCGACCAGGGCGTCAAGGACTGGGGCCATCTGATCGAAGGTCATGGCGGCATGATGGACCGCACCGACAGCCTGGTCTTCGCTGCCCCGGTCTTCTTTCACATCGTGCGCTATTTCTGGACGGTGTGAGCGCCTGTTTGGAAACTCTACGCTGGGTCGGCTGAGCGCCAGACGCTTGACGGCGTAGGTGCGGCAGTCTCTTGTCCCGACAGGCTCGGCCGGCAAAAGAGGTGCCACATGGAAAAGATCATACTGGACTGCGACCCTGGGCATGATGACGCTATCGCCATCCTGCTGGCGGCAGGCAATCCACGGATCGATCTCCTCGGCATCACCACGGTGTCGGGCAACCACAATGTCGAAAACACCACGCGCAATGCCCTTTCGGTATGCACCGCCTACGGCATCAAGGTGCCGGTGGCGAAGGGCTCTCCCGGTCCGCTCCTCATCGATCAGGTGCTGGCCATCGAGATCCATGGCGAAACCGGGCTCGACGGCCCCGTACTGCCGCCCGCCTCGTTCGAACTCGACAAGCGCCATGCCGTCGACTTCATCATCGACACAGTCATGACGCATGAGCCGAAGACGATCACGCTGGTGCCGGTCGGTCCGTACACCAACATTGCACTTGCCGTGCGCAAGGACCCCCGCATCGTCGAGCGGGTGAAAGGGGTCGTCGCGATGGGGGGAAGTTATACCAGAGGCAACATCACGCCGGCGGCGGAGTTCAACGTCTATGCCGACCCGGAAGCCGCCGACGTGGTGTTCCGGGCCAACTGGGACGTCACCATGGTGGGGCTCGATCTCACGCACCAGGCGCTGGCCACCAAGGGACTTCAGGACAGGGTGCGCGCCGTCGGCGGCCCGATGGCCAAGTTCATCCTCGATATCTGGGAGTTCATTGCGACCACGCATGGGGGCCTCCTGCAGATCGAGTATCCTGCCATCCATGACGCGTGCTGCGTCGCGGCGATGATCGACCCGACCGTCTTCACCACCGAGAAGGCCGACATCCGCGTCGAGCTTGCCGGCCGTTGGACCAAGGGCATGACGGTCTGCAATTTCGAGAAGATGGGTGGCATGCACCATTTCGGCGGCACGGCGAGCGAGCAGGTCGACTTCCGCCACACCGTTGCGATGAAGCTCGACCATCAAAAATTCTGCGATTTGATCGTGGATGCGCTGGAGCGGCTGACGAGGCAGAAGGGGTGACACACACCCTTCCTCCGGACAGTCGTCGTAGCGATATCGCTATCTTCGTCCGTGACGTCACGCGCCCCGTGTGATCCAGCGAACTCTTGCCCACCGCGATCAGAGCCGGTCGACTTGCCGGTGAGGGTTGCGAACGCGCGCAGGGCGGGGTCTGGACCCCGCCCTGGACAGTCTACAAGAGCTTACTTGCCGGCGAGCTGCTTGGCGTTCTCGGGCGTGATCGCGGTGGTGTCGACGGTGACGGTCGAATCCACCGATGAGGCACAATCGAGCAGGATCTTCTTCGACATCTCGATCGCTTCCTTGGCACCGGTCGGATAGGTGAAGGTCGCGGCCCAGTCGCCTTTCGCCACCGCCTCGATGCCGCCGGCAGGTCCCGGCAAGCCGTCGGTGCCGATGATCTTGACGTCCTTGCCGGCACCCTTGGCAGCGAGCAGCGCGCCAGCCGCCATCATGTCGTTCGAGGCATAGAGCACCTTGATGTCGGGGTGCGCCTGCAGCATGGCCGAGAAGGCGGTCTGGGCTTTGTCCGGCACCCAGTCGGCGGCTTGTTCGGCGACGACCTGGATCTTGGCATTCTCCTTGACGCCATCCTTGAAGCCGTTCAGCCGTTCGACTGCGGGCGTAGAGCTTGGCAGTCCTTCGAGCACGGCTGCTTCGCCACCATCGGGCAGCAAGGTCTTGGCGGTATACTTGCCCGCCTCGAGCGCGATCTTGTAATTGTCGCCGCCGATGAAGGCGGTGTAGTCCTTGCCGGGATCGCCGACCGTCTTGCGATCGAGTTCGATGACCGGGATGCCGGCATCCATGGCGCGTTTGACCGCCGGCGTCAGCGGTGCCGCCTCGAAGGGCGAGATCAACAGCAAATCGACCTTCTGGGTGATGAAATTGTCGACCTGCGAGGTCTGCGTGTTGACGTTGCCGGCGCCGTCGGCGATCTGCAGCGTGAAGCCCGGCACTTCCTTGGCCGCCGCGGTCAGCTCGTCATTGACGTGCTGACGATAGGGTTCGGCATTGTTGGCTTGCGAAAAGCCGATGATGAACTGGCCGTCCTTGGCGCAGGCCTTGACCATGGGATCGGCAGCCTGGGCGGCTCCCGCGATGCACAGGCCAGCGCCTGCCAGAAGCGCGGCCTTGAGGGCACGCCTTTGTCTTGTGGTTTTCATACTCACTCTCCTCCTCGTCGGGCCGGGGCCAGACCTTGGTTGACTTCGACTTCCTGCCGCCAACCTCCTAACGACCCAAACCCTCGCGGCGACGAACGAGGGATTGAAGCACTGCCGCCAGCACGATGATCGCGGCGGTCGCGAGCAGCTGCATGGCGGGGGTGATGTTGTTGAGCTGAAGGATGTTGGCGAGCGCGCCGAGCATAATGGTGCCGGCGACGGTGCCGACCATCGAGCCGGCGCCGCCGAACAGGCTGGTGCCGCCGATGACCACGGCGGCAATCGCGGTAAGCTCGTAGCCCATGCCGTCATTGGCACTGCCAAAATTGAACTGGCCGGCATGCACGATGCCGGCAAGTGCGGCGGCAAAGCCGGTGATGGCGTAGACCGATATCTTGACCATCGACACCGGCACGCCGGAAATACGCGCCGCGCGCTCGTTGCCGCCGACGGCAAAGACATAGCGGCCGAAACGTGTGGTGTTGAGCACGATCGTGGCGATCGCGGCAAAGACGATGAACACGATCGTCGCCACAGGCACGGTGTTGTCGAACAGCCGCTCACCCAGCACCGCGAACACCGGTGGCGCCAGCCCCGGCCCGTCGCCATAGGAAATGTTGATGTACTGATTGCCCGACACGACCAACGCCAGTCCGCGCGCCGCCTGCAGGCCGGCGAGCGTCACGATGAACGGCTCGAGCCGGAAGCGGCTGGAGATGGTGCCCTGGATGACGCCGAAGACGATGCCCATGACGAGCACCGCGAGGATGGTGGGGATGAGCCCGAAGCCGCCCGAGATCATCATCGATGCCGTGACGACGCTGGAGAGCCCGAGCACAGCGCCGACAGAAAGGTCGATGCCAGCGGTGATGATGACAAAGGTCATGCCAATGGCGATGATGCCGGTCTCGGACACGGCGCGAACGATGTTGGCGATGTTGTCGGGATTGAGGAACAAGATTTCGCCATGCCGCCGCGGCGAGAAGATGACGCCGCCGATCGCCACGACGACGAGGCCGATCAGGCTCTGGAAGCGCACTACCAAGGCTAGCGGATCACGATGCACCGGTGCTGCGGCCACCGGGCCGCTTGCCGCCGAAATCTTCTGCTCAGACATCAGGCCTCCCTGCCATTTGCCGCGTCAAGCACCGTGTGCTCGTCGACGCCGCCGATGAATTCCGCCACGTTGCGCCCTTGGCGCAGCACCACGATGCGGTCGCACAGGCCGATCAGCTCCGGCATCTCGCTGGAAGCGACCAGAATACCGAGGCCCTGTGCAGCCAGTTGCCGCAGCCGCGTGTAGATCTCACCCTTGGCGCCGACATCGACGCCGCGCGTCGGTTCGTCGAGCAGCAGCAGCCGGGGATTGCCGAGGATCTCCTTGGCGAGCACCACCTTCTGCTGATTGCCACCCGAAAGCGCGCCGACGGCGATGTCAGGATTCTTCGGCCTGATATCGAACTGGCCGAAGGACTGCTTCACCGCGTCCGCCTGCCGGCGCGCCGACATCAGCCCGAAGGGTGAGATGCGTCGGATCACCGACATGACCAGGTTGAGGCCCACCGCCATCCTCAGCATCAAGCCGCTGCCGCGCCGATCGTCGGTGACGAAGGCGATGCCGGCGTCGCGTGCGGCTTTGATGGAATCGAGCTTTACCGGGCGGCCGTCGACCGCGACATCACCCTCCCAGCGGCCGGTAAGGCCGGTGCCGTAGAGCGCGCTCAAGAGTTCGGTACGCCCTGCCCCCATGATGCCGGCCAACCCGACGATCTCACCCGCCTTGACGTCGAGTGAGATGCCTGTCGGCGGCTGCCATCCAGCGCTTTCATGGGCGAGCCTGAAGCTCGCATTGCGCAGGCTGAGCAGCGTCTTGCCAGCCTCCCTGGCGCGCTCGGGATAAAGCTCATCCAGCGGTCGCCCGACCAGAAGGCGCACCAGCTCGGCCTGCGGCGCATGTGGCTCGGTGACGCCGGCGACGCGACCGTCGCGCATCACCGTAACCCGGTCGGCGATCTGCGGCACCTCTTCCAGGCGATGCGAGATATAGACGATGCCGACGCCGCTGGCGGCGAGCTTGCGCATGATGTCGAAGAGCCTTTCGACCTCGCCCACCGTCAGCGCTGCCGTCGGCTCGTCCATGATC
>NZ_JBFULQ010000094.1:0-16071 GCF_054049815.1 Mesorhizobium sp. P5_C1
ACGGACAACTGCTTCGCGATGGTGACGGCGTCGACAATCTTTCCCTTGAACACAAAGGAGGAATTGCGCGCTATGAGATGAAGTTCGCCGAATCGTCCCAGTTCGGTGATGATGTCCTCGGTGACGCCGTCGCTGAAATATTCCTGGCTGGCGTCGCTGCTCATATTCTCGAATGCAATAACTGCAACCACTGGTCCGCGGCTTGATGCGCCACCGGTTTGCGGTTTGGACGTCTCGTCCATGCTCTTGCGCAATAGCCGAAGCTCGTCACCTGGCTCCAGGTTCAGCTCGCGCTTCAGCAACAGCTTGCACGCCTCATAATGCTTGATGGCGAGCGCGGCCTGACCCAGGGCTATATGCGCCCGCATCAACGCGACATGTGACGGCTCCCGCAGCGGATCAAGAGCAACCAGCCGTTCGCAAATTGCAACGCGCTCGATGCCGCTCTCCGATTCTGCCAGAAGCTGGAACACATCGATTGCCCGCAAGGACAGGTCGGCACGGACTTCGCGAAGCCAATCCTCGAAAGCGTTGTCAAACGTGCTCAAGCCATCAAGAAAAGGGCCGGCATAGAGGGTGGCAGCCCGCCGAAGCTCGGCCGCATCACGGCTCGCGGATGCAGCGACGAATTCAGTCGCGTCGATGGTGAAGAACTTCGGATTGAGCGCGACACGATCCCCGACCAGGGCCAAGGCATCCGCTCCCAACTCGGCAAAGTCCTTGCGGATAGCGGCCAGGGCCTGCCGCAGACTGTCCCTTGCCTGCTCCTCGCCTCGATCGCTCCAAAGAAGAGCAGCCAGCTTGTGACGCGTCGCCTCCTGGTTCGGTGCTACGGCGAGAATGCCCAGAAGTGCTCTATTCTTCTTGGCGGCCACCTCCAAGGGTTTCCCCTGCGGCGACGTCAGGTGAAAACCACCCAGGAGATCGAGCCGCGCCGGGCTCATCGCGATGTACTCTGAATTTCTGCTTTTTCCGCGATATTCACGAGCTTTTCACAGGCATCTCACGCCCCGCATTCGATGTTGCCTCTCGCAACTAACAACATCCGAGAGGAAACTCCAATGTCCATCGTCACCGAGGTTTTGGGAAAGGCAGGTGAAACGCTCACGAACGAACTGCCGAAGTGGCGCAAGGTCCACCTTGGCCGATTTTTGTACAGCATAGCAGCGGCATATGCCTCTGCGACCTGGAAGGCCTACGGGGCGGCTACTGGCCTTGGTGCGAATAGTCCCGGACGTCGACCTGACGACGACGTCGGCAACTACTGAACTTCTTCGTCCCAACGCCGCGACGCAGACCTCATCCAAGCCATGATCGTCGGACCTTGTGGTTCAGAAGCATCGCTATAGGTTCGTATGGAAGACAACGTCACCCAGATCGTCGGCCCCGTCCTCACCCCCGCCGATCCAGCCTCGCCACCAGCCGGTCGCCGGCCCACTGGATGCCGCAGACCAGGATGATGAGCACGATCACCACGGCGATCATGACGCTAGTCTCGAAACGCTGGTAGCCGTAGCGGATGGCGAGATCGCCGAGCCCACCGGCGCCGATGGCGCCGGCCATCGCCGAGGCGCCGATCAGCGTCACCAGCGTCACCGTGAAACCGGCGACGATGCCGGGCAGGGCTTCGGGCACCAGCACCTCGCGGATGATCGTCCAACGATTGCCGCCCATGGCGCGCGCCGCCTCGATTAGCCCGCGGTCGACTTCGCGCAGCGACACTTCGGCGATGCGCGCATAGTAGGGCGTGGCGGCGATCGACAGCGGCACGATGGCCGCCCACGTGCCGATCGAGGTGCCGACGATCAGCCGCGTCACCGGGATCAGCGCCACCAGAAGGATGATGAAGGGCACCGAACGGAAGCCGTTGATGACGGCGCCGAGCGCGCGGTTCACCCATAGGCTTTCGGCGATGCCGCCGCGTTCGGTGGCGATCAGCGCCAGCCCCAGCGGCAGGCCGAAGACCAGCGAGATCAGGCCGGACGCGGCCGTCATCAGCACGGTTTCCCAGATCGAACGAAGCAGAAGCTCAAACAGGATTGGTGACATGGCCAAGCACCTCCACCCGCGCCTGGCGGGCCTTCAGGAATTTGATGACGGCGGCGAGATGGCTTGCATCGCTGCCAGGGACAGAAACGAACAGCGTCCCGACGGGCTGCTGCTGGATGTGGTCGATGCCGCCATGGATGAGGCGGAAGGGGCCTGGAACAGCAGTGGCGAGATCGGACAGCAATGGGCCGCGAGCCGCCTCGCCGGCCACGTCCACGCGCAGGACCGTCTCCGTGCCGGCCGACGGCAGCAGCCGGGCGGCCAGTTCGGCGGGCAGCTGCGGCCGGATGGCGCCGAGCAGGCTGCGTGTGATCTCGGAGCGCGGCTCGGCAAATACCGACCACACCGGCCCTTCCTCGACGATGCGGCCGGCATCGATCACTGCCACCCGGTCGGCGATCGAGCGGATCACCTCCATCTCGTGGGTGATCAGCAGGATGGTCAGTCCAAGCTGCCGGTTGATGTCTTTCAGCAGGGCGAGGATGGAGCGTGTCGTCTCCGGGTCGAGCGCCGAAGTGGCTTCGTCCGACAGCAGCAGCGCCGGCCGCGCCGCAAGCGCCCGGGCGATGCCGACGCGCTGCTTCTGGCCGCCCGATAGCGACGCCGGATAGGCCTTGGCCTTCTCCGACAGGCCGACGAGGTCAAGCAATTCGGCGGCGCGCTGCAGCCGCTCGGCCTTCGGCCGGCCCTCTATCTTCAGCGGCAGCGCCACATTGTCCTCGACCGTCTTGGCCGACAAAAGGTTGAAATGCTGGAAGATCATGCCGATGCGCCGCCGCAGCGGCTGCAGATCGCGCTCGCCGAGCCGGCTAATCTCGCGGCCTTCGATGAAGACTTCGCCGGAATCGGGCCGCTCCAGCCCGTTCAGGCAGCGGATCAGCGTCGATTTGCCGGCGCCGCTGCGGCCAATGATGCCGAGGATCTCGCCCTTGCGCACCGTCAGCGAGATGCCATCGAGTGCCGCTGTCGCGCCAAAACGGCGCTTCAGGTCGACAAGGCGCACCACGTCCTGCGGTGTTGCGCCCGGCTGGTCCGTGGTCTCGGCGGTTGCGGTAAAATGCTGGTTCATGCGCGGATCCCTAGAAATACAATTGCGGCCCGCGCGTTGCGCGGACCGCTTTCCCGGCAAAAGCAGGCATGTCAGCGCCCGCATATGCCTAGTAGGCGCTGAGGCCGGTGCCTTTGTAGACCTTGTCGAACTCGGCCTTCACCGCCTCGTTCTGATAGGACGCCACCAGCGTCTTCACCCAGGTCTCGTTCTCATTGCCGACCTTCACCGCGATGAAGTTGCGATAGGGATTGTCGGCGATGGGCTCCTGCGCGATGCGGTTTTCCGGCGTCAGGCCGCTTTTCAGCGCCCAGTCCGTGTTGACCACGGCGGCGTCGAGATCCTCGACCGAGCGGCCGACGATGCCGGCGTCGAGCTCCTTGATCACCACCTTTTTGGCGTTCTCGGCGATGTCGGCGGTGGTGGCCAGAATGCCGGTGCCGTCCTTCAGCTTGATCACGCCCTCGTTCTGCAGCACGCGCAGCGCCCGGCCTTCGTTGGACGGATCGTTCGGCACGCCGATGACCGCGCCTTCGGGCAGGTCGGCGACTTTGGTGTACTTCTTCGAGTAGAGACCGATCGGCCAGACGCCGGTATAGCCGACGCGGACGATGTGGTAGCCTTGTGTCTTGATCTGGTTGTCGAGATAGGGCTGGTGCTGGAAGGCGTTGGCGTCGATCTCGCCGCGCTCGAGCGCTTCGTTGGGCTGGGTATAGTCGTTGAACACCACGGTCTCGATGGTGAGGCCCTTTTCGGCCGCCTGCGCGACAACGACGCGCCAGACATCCTCGTCCTCGCCGCTGATGATGCCGACCTTGATCGCCTTCTTGTCCTCGGCGAACGACGCATGAGGCGCCATCAGGCTGCCGATGGCGACAGCCGATGCGAACAGCAGAGCAAGGCCACTGCGCCGGTTGAGGGTTGACCAAAGGGAAGATGGCAAAGTGTTTTTGGAGTCAGTCATGATTGATCTCTGCGGTTGTGAAGTCATGGCAGCCAGGCGGATTGCCGAGCCTTGAGCACATCGTCAGAAATTCTATCGATTTTATCAAAGAACGCGTTTCGCCGTTCTCGTCAAAGCCAGGAATATTCTCTCAAAAATTTCAGGAGAGTGAGCACAAGACGCCGCCGGACCGACCGCGGCGGGGCCTACAGTCGATCCCGGCGCGCCCTGAGAGGGAGGCAGATTCCAAGAGAACCGGCTGCCGCCGGTCTCAGAGAGCGATCCAGCCGGTCTTCAGGTCGAGATATTTCTCCAGCGCGTGCAGCGACTTGTCGCGGCCGAAGCCGGACTGCTTGACGCCGCCGAGCGGCACGGTGATGTCGGCGCCGCCATAGGTGTTGACGTGGACGACGCCGGCATTGATGGCGCGCACCATGCGATGCGCGGTGGAAAGGTTGGCTGTCCAGACCGCCGCCGCAAGTCCATAGACTGTCGAGTTGGCAAGCCGCACCGCCTCCTCCTCGGTCTCGAAGCGCATGACGCCGAGCACCGGACCGAACACCTCCTCGCGGGCAAGCTGCATGTCCTGCGTCACGTTTTCGAAGATCGTCGGTGCCATGTAGCTGCCGCCGGTCTCGGCAAGTATCCGTTCGCCGCCGGTGACCAGCCGGGCGCCTTCGGCTTGCGCCCGCTCGACGAAGCCGAGATTCTTGTCCAGCTGTTCGGAGCTCGACACCGCGCCGACGTCGCTTGAGAGATCGAGCGGATCGCCGACCTTCAGCCGCGTGGTCGCCAAGAGCAGCTCGCCCATGAAACGGTCATAGACGGATGCCTGGACGAGCAGGCGCGAGCCGGCGACACAAACCTGGCCGGAATTGCGGAAGATGCCATTGGCCGAGACGACCGCCGCCTGCTTCAGGTCCGGGGCGTCGGCAAAGACGATGTTGGGCGACTTGCCGCCGAGTTCGAGGAAGACCCGCTTCAAATTGGAACGCGCGGAATATTCGAGCAGCCGCCGGCCGACAGGCGCCGACCCGGTGAAGGCGATGGCGTCGACATCCATATGCAGGCCGAGCGCTTCACCGGTGACCGCGCCGCGCCCGGTGACGACGTTGAGCACACCGGCCGGAAGTCCGGCCTCGCTTGCCAATTCAGCCAGCCGCAGCAGCGTCAGCGAAGCGATCTCCGGCGGCTTGACCACCACGCAATTGCCGGCGGCGAGCGCGGGCGCGATCTTCCAGGCGCCGATCATCAGCGGAAAGTTCCACGGCATGATGACGCCGACGACGCCGAGCGGCTCCTTGTGGATCAGCCCGAGCACGTTCTCGGCCGTCGGCGCGATCTCGCCATAGATCTTGTCGATCGCCTCGGCATAGTAACGGATGGTGCCTGCCGCCGACAGCGGTTCGGCCTTGTAGGCCATGCCGATTTCGGTGCCGTTGTCGCGGACGCCGAGCACGGCCAGTTCGTCGGCATGCTTTTCGACCAGCTCGGCAAGTCTTGTCAGCACCTTCTTGCGGAAGGCGGGTGCCGAGCGCGACCACGAACCTTTCTCGAATGCCTTGCGCGCCGACCTGACGGCACGGTCGATGTCGGCGGCATTGCCGTCGGCTATGCTGGCGAAGGGACGGCCGTCGATCGGCGACGTCACCGGCAGGCTCGCGCCGCTCATGCCATCGATCTGTGCGCCATCGATGAACAGGCGCCGCGCCCCGATCTCCGTCTTGCGCAGCGCGTCGATGGCATTCTGGCTGATCATTGTCTTCTCACTTCAAGGAAACATGCAGTGGTGGGCGGCATGATGCGCCGCCCCCGCGCTCAGTCTTTCAACGGCTGACCGAGATTTTCGAAGGCGACCGGATCGCGGCTCTTCAGCGCGCTTGCCAGCAGCAATCCGACAATTGCAGCAATCAGCACCAACCCCGGCAGGAACACGCCAAGGAAGCCGCCGGCGCCTGACAGGCTGCCGAAATTGATGACGATCAGGTAGATGATGACGACGAAGGCGATGAAGGTCAGCCCGGGCAGGATGGTGGTCTTCAGCGCATTCTCCCGGGCGGCTGGATTGGCGCGGAAGAACATCACCACGGCGAGCGACGCCACCGCCATCATGACGATGACGCCGAGCGTTGCGACATTGGTCAGCCACGAAAACAGCGCCAGCACCGGATCGAGGCCGAGCACGGCGAACAGCCCGACGACGATTGCCGCCAGCGCGCTCTGGATGACTGACGCGACATGCGGGCTCTGATGCACCGAATGGGTCACGCCGATCGTCTGCGGCAGAAGCTTTTCGCGGCCCGAGACGTAGATGTAGCGGGCAACCGCATTGTGGAACGCCAGCACGCCGGCAAACAGGCTCGACACGAACAGGATGCTCATCGCATGCGACAGCATCGTTCCGGCGTAACGGTCGGACAGGCCGAACAGGAAGGTCGTCGGGTCCTGCAGTCCCTGCAGCGCCGGCAGCAGCTTGTCGACACCGGCGCCGACCGCCATCAGCCATGCCGTGAACATGTAGAAGACGCCGATCAGCAGCACGGAGAAATAGGTGGCGCGCGGAACCGTGACCTCGGGGTCGCGGGCTTCCTCGGCATAGATGGTCGTCGCCTCGAAACCGATGAAGGCGGCAAAGCAGAACAGGATGGCGATGGCCGGTGCACCTGATGTGATCTGGCTCCAGCTGAACGGCGCCGCCGACAGCCCGCTATCGCCGCCGGTCTTGAGGATGGCGATGTCGAGGACCAGCACCACCAGATATTCGCACAGGACCAGCACCGTTAGGATCTTGGCCGACAGGTCGACTTGGCGAAAGCCGAGCACGGCGACCAGCGCGATGGCGATGAAACTCCATACCCACCAGGGCAAATTGATGCCCCAGCCGGCAAACAATCCGGCCGTCGCCGCGCCGAGCAGGCCCATGACGCCGATCTGCATGGCATTGTAGGACAGGATGGCGATCAGCGCCGTGGCGCCGCCAGCCAGGCCGCCGAGTCCACGCGCCGCATAGGCGTAGAAGGCGCCGGCATTGCCGACGTGACGCGACATCGTCACATAGCCGACCGCAAACAAGAGCAGCAGGATGGTCACGATGAGATAGGTGCCGGCAAAGCCGGCGCCGTTGCCCATCAACATGCCGAGCGGTGTGCCGCCGGCTACCGCTGTAAGGGGTGCCGCCGCCGAAATCACCATGAAGGTGATGGCGCYGACGCCAAGACTGTTCTTGCGCAGCCTGTTGGCCGGCGCCCGCTCCGTAACTGCTGACATTGGTCCCTCCTGTGTGCGAACCCTTCGGTCCGCCGGCCAATCGGCCTGTTCCATCTGCTCTGGATATCGGTTCATTATTTGAACCCTTATTTCGAATATAGACTTGCAAACAAAGTCGATGCCTGTCAAGTTAATTCACACGTTAAATGATTAGTCGAAGGAGGCGAAGTTGGGTACGGTCGGCAAGGCGATCTCACTTCTGGAGCTGTTCACCGTCGACGAGCCCGAACTCGGGCTGTCGGATCTGGCGCGCCGGTCGGGCTTCGACAAGGCGACGACGCGACGGCTGCTGGTGGCGTTGACCGGCCATGGCTTCGTCGAACAGGATGCCGCCACGCGGCACTATCGCCTCGGCGCTGGCCTGTCGCGTCTGGCCCGCATCCGCGAGGCGCGCTTTCCCTTCCTGCAGACAGCGGTTCCCCTGGTGCGGGATCTCGCGGCGTCCACAGCCGAGACCGTGCATCTGTCGGAATTCGGCGTCGATGCGCTGGTCACCGTCCATGTCGAGCATCCGGCCTGGGCAAACCGGGTCAATATCGATATCGGCCAGCTTCTGCCGCTGCACTCCACCGCCTCCGGCATCGCCTATCTGGCCTTCGCCCGCGACGACACCGTCAAGGCATGCCTGACGGGCTCCCTCAAGGCCTTCACGACGCATACGTTGATCGATCCGGCCGCCATCTCCACATCCATCGCCGAGACGCGCGATCGCGGCTATTCGATCTGCGACCAGGGTTTCGAGGAAGGGGTGATCAGCGTCGCGGCTGCAATCCGCGCGGCGGACGGCTTTGCGCTCGGCACCATCGCGGTGGCCGCGCCGAATGCCAGGACGACGCCGGCGGCGATCGCGGAACGGGGACTTGCGGTGATGGCCGCGGCACGGGAGATTTCGATGCGCCTCAATGGCGAAAACCTGCAAACGCTGAGGAGGCAGGCGTGATGTCGGCAGAGACGGCAACAGTGCCCCGAATCCTCGTCATCGGCACCGGTGACACCAAGGCCGACGAGCTCGGGTTTATGAAGCAGTGCATCGAGGCATCGGGTGGCCGCGCGGTGATGATGGATGTCAGCGTGCTGGGCGACCCGCCGTACAGCCCGGATCACGACAAGCATGCCGTTGCCCGCGCCGTGGATGTGACGATCGCCGAGATCGTTTCGAGCGGCGACGAGAACACCGCCATGACGCTGATGGCCGGCGGCGCCGTGCAGCTGGCGCGCAAGCTTTATCAATCCGGCGAGATCGACGGCTTCATCGCCATCGGCGGCTCGATGGGAACCGACCTGGCGCTCGACGTGGCGCTTTGCCTGCCGCTCGGCGTGCCGAAAATCGTTGTCTCGACCATAGCCTATTCGCACCTCATCCCACCCGAACGCGTCGCGCCCGACCTGATGATGATCCTCTGGGCGGGTGGGCTTTATGGCCTCAACAGCATCTGCAAGGCGGTTCTCTCGCAGGCCTGCGGCGCGGTTGTCGGTGCGGCCAGGATCATGCTGGCGTCGCGCGCCACGGCTCCCGCCACCGGCCCAACCATCGGCATGACCTCGCTCGGCAGCAGCTGCCTGCGCTACATGAAGACGCTGAAGCCTGCGCTGGAGCAGCGTGGTTATGATGTCGCCGTCTTCCACACCACCGGAATGGGCGGCCGCGCCTTCGAATCGATTGCCGGGCAAGGCCATTTCTGCGCGGTGTTCGACTTCAGCCTGCAGGAAATCACCAACCATCTCGCCGGCTCCGTCGTCAGTTCCGGCATCGACCGGCTGGAGAATGCCGGCGCCCGCGGCATTCCGCAGATCGCGGCGCCCGGAGCCGTCGACATGGTCGACCTGCCGACCTGGCAGGAATTGCCGGCTAAATTTGCGCAACGCCCGTTCCACGCTCATAACAGGCTGATCGGTTCGGTCACCGTCGATGCCAACGATCGCCGCCAGGTCGCCAGGACCATCGCCGCCAAGCTCGGCGCGGCGAAAGGGCGCGCCGCCTTCATCCTGCCCTCCGGCGGCATCCAGGAATGGGACATGCCGGGCGAGCCGCTCTACGAGCCGGAGGCTCTCGCCGCCTTCGCCGACGAAATGCGCAAGGCCATGCCTGTTGGTGTGGAGTTCCACGAGATCGACGCCCACATCAACAGTGACGACTTCGTCGGCAAGGCGCTCGAGATCTTCGACCGATGGGTCGAGGAAGGCATTGTTCCGCGCGGTGCACCAGCCAAGGGAGAAGCCGCTTGAGCGTTCCTTTGGCCCAGGCGCTGGTCCTGGATTTCGGCGGTGTCGTCACCCGGACGCTGTTCGAGACCCATGCCTTGACCGAACTGGCGCTCGGCCTAAAGCTAGGCACGCTGCAATGGCGCGGGCCGTTCGATCCGGACAGCGATCCGCTCTGGCGCGCGATGCAGGCCGACGAGATCAGCGAGCGCGACTACTGGCGTACCCGCACAAGCGAAGTCGGCCGGCTCGTCGGCGAGGACTGGCAGGCGATGGAGACCTTCGTCCAGCGTGCGCGCGGCGCGGAGCCGCAAAAGGTGGTGCGGCCCGAGGCCGACAGCGCCATCCGCGCCGTCCACGCGGCGGGCTTTCGGCTGGCCATCCTGTCCAACGAGCTCGACCTCTTCTACGGCGCCGACTTCCGCCGGCGGCTGCCGCTGCTCGGCCTGTTCGACATCATAGTCGACGCCACCTATACCGGTATCCTCAAACCCGACCCTCGCGCCTATGCCTTCGTCACCGAGGCGCTCGGCCTGCCTGCCGAGTCTTGCGTCTTCGTCGACGACCAGCAGCGCAATGTCGATGGCGGTCGCGCTGCCGGCATGCACACCGTTCATTTCGACGTTGCACGGCCAGCACTTTCCTATGCCGAAGCCCTCGGCCATTTTGACCTCGTCCCAGCTGCCTAGACCATTTGCGGAGCCTGCCATGCGCGACATCAATTTCCTCACCGAGACAAACGCCAAGCCGATTTGGCATCCGATGGCGCATCCGGCCGAGATGCGGGCAAATCCGCCGAAGATCATCATGAAGGGCGAGGGGGTCACCGTCACCGACATCGATGGCAGAAGCGTGCTCGACGCCGTCGGCGGCCTGTGGAACGTCAATCTCGGCTACAGCTGCGACCCGATCAAAAAGGCAATCGCGGACCAGCTCACTGCGCTTCCCTACTATTCCGGCTTCCGCGGCACCTCGACCGGACCGTCGATTGAGCTCGCCTACGAGCTCAGTGAATGGTTCGAGCCGGAGGGCATGGTGCGGACCTTCTTCACCTCGGGCGGCTCGGACTCGGTCGAAACCGCGCTACGGCTGGCCCGGCAATACTGGAAGATTCGCGGCCAGGGCGACCGCACCAAATTCCTCGCGCTGAAGAAGGGCTACCACGGCACCCATTTCGGCGGCGCCTCGGTCAACGGCAACGCCAATTTCCGCCGCAACTACGAGCCGCTGCTGCCCGGTGTCTTCCACATCCCGGCGCCGTGGACCTTCCGCAACCCGTTCGACGAGACCGACCCGGCGCGGTTGGCGAAACTGTGCGCCAAGGCGCTGGAGGACGAGATCGCCTTCCAGGGCGGTGACACCATCGGCGCCTTCATCATGGAACCGGTTCTCGGCGCCGGCGGCGTCATCGTTCCGCATGAGAGCTTCATGCCGCTGGTGCGCGAGATCTGCGACCGCCACGAGATCCTTTTGATCGCCGACGAAGTGGTCACGGGCTTCGGCCGCTCGGGCGCATGGTCGGGCTCCAGGCTGTCGGGCGTGAAGCCGGATTTCATGACCATCGCCAAGGCGATCACCTCCGGCTATTTTCCGCTCGGCGCCACCCTGATCGGCGCAAAGGTTGCAGACGTTTTTGAAGCCGACAAAACCAGCTTCGGTTCGATCGGCCACGGCTACACCTATTCCGGCCATCCGGTCGGCTGCGCGGCCGGGCTGGCGGCGCTTGCCGAAACCAAACGGCTTCGCCTGAACGAGAACGCGGCCGCGCGGGGCATCGAACTGGCATCTGTGCTGGAAGGGCTGAAGGCCCGACACGCCATCGTCGGCGATGTCAGGTACAAGGGCCTGATGGCGGCRCTTGAACTGGTCTCGGATCGCGCCACCAAGAAGCCGACCGACAAGAAGACCATGGCCGTGGTTTCGGAGGCGGCCTACGAAGCCGGCGTCATGCTGCGCGTTTCGGGCAACAACATCATCCTGTCGCCGCCGCTGATCATCAGCGCCGCCGATGTTGTGAAGATCGGCGAAGCACTGGACGCAGGCCTGTCGAAGGTCTGACGCGGCTACAACGGAGTTTCGGAACGCAAATGGCTTATTCGCAGGAAAAAGTGGGGCAGCAAAATGAGGGTGCTGAGGCGCTGGTTAGCCGGCGTTCCCAGCTACTCGGCGCGAAATCGCAATTGTTCTATGACAAGCCCGTGCATCTGGTGCGCGGCGAAGGCGTCTGGCTCTATGACGCCGACGGCCGCAAATATCTCGATGCCTACAACAATGTCGCGCATGTCGGCCATTGCCATCCGCATGTAGTCGAGGCCCTGTGCCGGCAGGCAAGCCTGCTCAACACCCACACGCGCTATCTGCACACCGCCATCCTCGACTATGTCGAGCGGCTGACCGCGACTTTCGATGCCACCCTGTCCACCGCCATCCTCACCTGCACCGGCAGCGAAGCCAACGACATCGCGTTGCGCATGGCGCAGGCCGCCACCGGCCGCATGGGCATCATCGCCACCGACGCCACCTATCACGGCAACACGGCAGCGGTTTCGCAGCTCAGCACGCGCATGCCGCCGGTCGGTGGCCGCGCCCGCCATGTCAAGCTGGTGCCGGCGCCCGACAGCTATCGCCATCCGGATGCGATGGCCAACGGCAAGGCCTTTGGCGGCGCCGTGCGCGAAGCGATCGCCTCGCTCGAGCAGGACGGCATCGGCCTGTCCGGCATCATCCTGTGTCCGCTGCTCGCCAACGAAGGCTTTCCGGTGCTGCCGTCCGGATTCTTCGATGACGCGCTGCGCGCGGTGCGCGAAGCCGGCGGCCTGGTCATCGCCGACGAGGTGCAGCCGGGATTCGGCCGCACCGGCAGCCATTTCTGGGGCCATCAGCGCGCCGGCTTCGTTCCCGACATCGTCACCATGGGCAAGCCGATGGGCAACGGCCACCCGGTCGCCGCCGTGGTCACCACCAGGGAGATCCTGGCGACCTTCCGCGACGCTTTCCGCTACTTCAACACTTTTGGCGGCAACCCGGTATCCTGCGTGGTGGCGAATGCCGTTCTCGATGTTCTGGAGCAGGAAGATCTTGCCGCCAACGCACGCGATGTCGGCGCCTATGCGCAGGGCCTGCTGCGCCCGCTGGCCGAACGCCACGAATGCATCGGCGAGGTCAGGGGCGCCGGACTGTTTTTCGGCGCCGAGCTGGTTCACGACCGCAAGACGCGCGAGCCGGCATCAGACCTTGCCGAGCAAGTTGCCAACCGGATGCGCCATCGCGGTGTGCTGATGGGCAAGACCGGCATCCACGGCAATGTGCTGAAGATCCGTCCGCCCATGCCGTTTTCCCGCGACGATGCCGCCTTCCTGATCGGCACGCTCGACGAGGTGCTGGACGAAGTCGGCGGAGTGCCGGCGTGAACGCTGTTTCCGTACCGTCCGAACCGGAAGATGCCGCCACCGTCACTGAACTGGCGCGGCGCGCGCTCCAGCATTGGGGCATCCGCGTCGGTGAGCCAGAGCTGCTGAAATTCCGCGAGAACGCAGTGTTTCGGGTTCGCCTGCCGGATGGACAACCGGCAGCCATGCGCGTTCACCGGCTTGGCTATCATTCTGACGCCGCGCTGCGCTCGGAACTGCAATGGATGTCCTTCCTGCAGTCGGCCGGCGTCGCCACGCCGTCTCCGCTCGCGGCGCTGAGCGGCGACCTGTTCGTGCCGGTCGATACCGGCACATCGGCGCCGCCTCGCCAGGTCGACTGTCTCAGCTGGCTGGAAGGCCGCGCCGTTGGGGCGCGAGGCGTGCCGCTGGATTACACGCCCGAGCAGGCAAGGCAGGTCTTCACCGCGATCGGGCGAACCATCGCGCATATGCACAATGTCACCGCCGCCTGGACGCCGCCCGCCGGCTTTACCCGCCATGCCTGGGATTTCGACGGCTTCTTCGGCCCGGCCCCGACCTGGGGCCGCTTCGAGACCTCGCCCTTCCTCGACCGTCTTCGCCGCGAGCTGGTTTTCCAGGCGCGGGACAAGGCCGTGAAGGCGCTCTCGGAGCATGAACGCAGCGCCCGTAATTTCGGCATCATCCATGCCGATCTGGTGCGCGAGAACGTGCTCGTCCACGACGGCGCGATCCGCATCATCGATTTCGACGATTGCGGCTATGGCTGGCACATGTACGATCTTGCCGTTGCCCTCTACCAGAACCGCGAGGAGGCGATCCATCCGCTGATCGAGGCCGCCCTGCTCGACGGTTATCGGCAGTTGCGGGGACTGACGGCGCAGGACATCGCCGCACTGCCGCTGTTTTCAGCGTTGCGCGCTTTCGCCTTCCTCGGCTGGGTGCAGAGCCGCGTCGAAGGCGACATCACCAGGGATGTCGGCATGCGCATGTCGGCCATCGCAGCCGATGTGGTGATCGACTATCTGCATGGTGAGTGACCGGCGCTGGCCTGCCGGTCAGGCGAAGTGAATGCTGACCGTGCCTGAACTGCCGAAATCGGCGACGATGGTGTCTCCGGGCCGCGCCTCGACTGGCCGCACGAAGGACCCCGAGAGAACCACCTCGCCGGCCGCGATCGACATGCCGTAACGGGCGAGCCTGTCCGCCAGCCAGGCAATGCCCATCGCCGGATGGTTGAGCACGCCGGCGCCAAGCCCGGTCTCCTCGACCTCGGCATTGCGCGAGACGATGGCGCCGATCCAACGCATGTCGGCTTCATCGGGTCGTTGCGGCCGCCCGCCGATGACGATGCCGGCATTGGCGGCATTGTCGGAAATCGTGTCGAAGAAGGTGCGCGTCTTCTTCGTCTCCGCATTGACGCGCTCGATGCGCGTGTCGAGGATTTCGAGCGCCGGCGTGATGTAGTCGGTGGCGTTGAGCACGTCGAAGAGGGTCACGCCGGGACCATTGAGCGGCGCTTTCATGACGAAGGCGATCTCGGCCTCGACACGCGGCTGGATGAAGCGGCCGGCGGGAATCGTCGCACCGTCGTTGAAGAACATGTCGTCGAACAGCACGCCCGAATCCGGCGTGTCGATGGCCAGCGCATACTGCATCGCCTTGGAGGTCAGGCCGATCTTCCAGCCCTTCGGTTTCAGCCCGGCATCGATCTTGCGCGTCACCAGAGCGGCCTGCACGCGATAGGCGTCCTCCATCGTCGCCTCGGGGAAGTCGAGGCTGAGCAGCCGGATCTGGCGGCGCGAACGCTCGGCCTCGAACAGCCGGTTGGCGGCGTCTTCCACTTGCTCCGGGGTCATGTCGCTGCCTCGTCGACGACGCTGTTGTGCAACACGCCGATGCCGTCTGCCTCGACCTCGATCACGTCGCCCGGATTCAGCCAGACCGGCGGGTCGAAGCGCGCGCCGGCACCGGTCGGCGTGCCGGTGACGATGATATCGCCAGGCACCAGCGTGGTGAAGGTCGAGATGTAGGCGATGATCTTGCGGAAGGAAAAGATCATGCGGCTGGTGCGGTCCTGCTGGCGCAGCTCGCCATTGACCCGGGTGGAAAGCGTAATGTCGGCGATCTGCGCCTCGTCCGTGAACGGCACCAGCCAGGGACCGATCGAGCCGCTGCGGTCGAAATTCTTGCCTTGCGTGACGTTGAACTTGGCATGGCGCACCCAGTCGCGGATGGTGCCTTCGTTGCACAGCGAGAGTGCAGCAATGTGGCCGAGCGCGTCGGTCTCCGCGATGCGCCGGCCGCCCTTGCCGATGACGATGGCGATCTCGCCCTCATAGTCGAGCTGAGGGGATTCCGGCGGCCGCACCAGCGGCGCGCCATGGCCGACGAAAGAGCGGGGGAAGCGGATGAACAGCGACGGATTGGCCGGCGCCGCATGCCCGTCCTTGTACTCCTCGTTGCGGTCCGGATAGTTGACGCCGACGCAGATGATCTTTTCCGGCGACGGGACAGGGATGTCGTAGGCGATGGCGTCGAGCGCGAAATCGGCGGCCAAGGCCTCGGCCTCCTCCGCCAGCCGCCGCAGGGCGCCGGCCTCGATCACTTCGCGCAGCGTCGGCCACTGGCCGTAGCGGGCCGACAGGTCAACGACGCCCTTGCCGGTGATCGCGCCATACCGTGCCTTGCCGCCGACGGTGAAGGTGGCGAGCCTTGCGGGGCTCATGCCGGGACTCCGCCGGTGGTCTTGGTGGATGTGGGCGAGGTTGATGCTCTACGGCGCCCCCCTCTGTCCTGCCGGACATCTCCCCCTCTAGGGGGGAGATTGGCAGTTCGTGCGGCTACCGCTCTTCTTGCAGCGTTGAAAATTGGCAAAGGCAGAGGTGACATCCAATCTCCCCCCTTGAGGGGGAGATGTCCGGCAGGACAGAGGGGGGCGCGAAGGAACGCAGACATCATTTTCGAAACACTCATGGCGCGATGATCGGCGAAGCCGTTAGATCCGGCTGGCGCGCCGCAACCCCGGCAAAGCTGCTACCCTCCTCGAACCAGCTTTTGGGTGCTGGCGCACCCCACAGCGTCTGCCGCTGCGGGTCCTTGAGGTCCCATTTGATCGGCTCGAGGTCCGGGTCGACCGTCTGGTAGTCCGAACAGTAGATCTCGATGCGGTG
>NZ_JBFULQ010000095.1:0-15897 GCF_054049815.1 Mesorhizobium sp. P5_C1
GTTGGAGGGTGCGTGGCCAGGCTCGATAGTAGTCATGGAGTTCCCTGATCGGCAGTCACTCGACAAATGGTACAACTCGCCTGAGTACAYGGCATTGCGTCCACTTCGGTTCAAAGGCGCGATTTCGGATATTGCACTGATCGACTCTCTACCGCCCGGCTTTACTGTCAAAGCCTTTGCGGCAGGCATCCGCGAAATGATCGACAAATCGCGTTCGTGACCCGATGACCGTTGGGCGCAAGCAGATGGTCGAGGCCGGCGAAGCGTGGGCGTGGCGTCGTGAAGGTGCAACTGCTGGTATGGGAGACGAACACGAAGGTCGTCTCGTTCTATCAACATCTGGGATTTGAGGTTGCACCGGGAACGGTGATGGCGAAGTGGATGGTCGTTCGCCGTAAGGACCGCTCTCCACCCTTTGCGGACCCTGTCTGGCGTGCCAGACTCGCCGAGCCTATGCGATGATGACATCGTGTCAGGCGAGACCGCAATTTTTCATGCGATCCTACGACGCCACAAAGCTTGTCCGCTTTCTCGAACAGCGCTGTGCTCAGACCGAGGGCGCGACGTGGGTGGGTATCGGCATTGCGGAGACCGAGGAAGACACTGGCAGCGTTTGTGAGGCGATCCTGGAGGCGATCGTTCATGACGTCGGCGAAAAGCTCGCTGAGAAGTTCGTGCAGCCGCATGGGCTTTCGTTCACAATGCACATTCCGGAGCGAGTCTCGCCCTTCAATCCTGCGCCGACGCCGGCGCGGATGCCGTCAAGGTCGGCATCRGCCCGGGCTCGATCTGCACCACTCGCATCGTTGCCGGCGTCGGKGTGCCGCAGCTTTCGGCCATCATGTCGGCGGTCGAGACGGCGCACAAATCAGGCGTCTCGGTGATCGCYGACGGCGGCATCAAATATTCCGGCGATCTGGCCAAGGCGCTCGCCGCCGGCGCCAGTGCAGCCATGATCGGCTCGCTGCTGGCCGGCACCGATGAAAGYCCGGGCGAGGTCYATCTGCAYCAGGGCCGCTCCTTCAAGGCCTATCGCGKCATGGGCTCGGTCGGCGCCATGGCGCGCGGCTCGGCCGATCGGTACTTCCAGGCCGAGGTGCGCGACACGCTGAAACTGGTCCSGGAAGGCATCGAGGGGCAAGTTCCCTACAAAGGACCTGTGTCTGGCGTGCTGCACCAGCTTGCAGGCGGGCTGAAAGCCGCTATGGGTTATGTCGGCGGTCGCGATCTTGCCGATTTCCGCGAACGCGCCACTTTTGTACGCATATCCAACGCCGGACTTCGTGAAAGCCACGCCCATGACGTCACGATTACCCGCGAAAGCCCGAATTATCCCGGCGGAGCCTGATCCGTACGGGCTCTGGCGCAACCTGGCCGCAACGATACTGCGGCTGTCGCGCCACGCGGCCGCGCTCTGTTTCCTGTCGGCGGCGGTTTTCATCGCCATGACGGTGCTGGAATTCTTCTATTTCCGCCAGTTGAGCGGCGGCCTCGCGTCACTTGATATGCGCTTTCTCGGCTTCACGCCGGACGAAGGCATGGCCTGGCTGACGGCGCTCGGCCGGCGCGGCGGCGAGATCATTCTCGTCTGGCACTATCTGACCTTTGATTTGCTGTTCCCGGCGCTGTTGTCGGTGACACTGGTCAGCCTGATCCTGGCCACCGGCCGGCGATTGAAGAATTTCCGCGTGTTGCCGGGGCAGTTGCAGTCGATCTTCGCGCTGATTCTGGTACTGCCCTACACGCTGGCCGATTATGCCCAGAACATCGCGGTGGCGAGCCTGCTGTCCGATTTCCTGTCGGCCAATCCGGATTCGCTGTCTCTCGCCTCGGCGCTGATCGTTACCAAATTCGCGCTTCTCGCCGTCCCGCTGACCGTCATCGCCGCTTTCTGGCTGGCGGRCCAGAAACACCAGGCTTGAYGCCAAAACGGGGCAGGGCAGTTCATGAACCAGACCACGATCTTCTGGCCGTTGCTGGCGCAGGTGCTGCTGATCTACATTGTCTATATCGTCCTGGGCCACCGCAGATATGGGGCGGTCAGATCTGGTGAAGCCAAGGCCGGTCAGTACAAGCTACGGTCGACCGAGCCGGCCTCCAGCATCACCGTTGCCAGCAATCTCATCAACCAGTTCGAATTGCCGGTGCTGTTCTACGTGCTGTGCCTGACGCTGCACGTGACCAACGGCGTCAACTTCCTGACCCTGGCGCTGATGTGGATTTTTGTCGCGTCGCGCTATTTCCACGCCTGGGTCCACCTGACCAGCAACAATCTGCGGCTGCGCAGCCGCTCTTTCTTCCTCGGTGCTACCGTGCTGGCGCTCGCCTGGATCTGGTTTGCACTGCATCTGCTCGGAGCCGTGTAAGCATCTGCTTACCCCCTGTGAGGGAGGGTCGCCGCAAAGCGAAGCGGGGGTAAAGCGCCTAGAGGTCGAAAACCGCGATCTTGCGCTTGTCGAACTTGAAGCCGATCTCGCCGCGCACCAGCTTCAGCGCGGCCTCGCCGAACACCGCGCGCCGCCAGCCTTGCAGGGCGGGCACGTCGGCCTCCTCGCCCTCGGCCGCGATGCGGTCGATGTCATCGCTGGAGGCCAGCACTTTCGAGGCGACACCTTCCTTTTCGGCGACGATCCTGAGCAGCACTTTCAACAGTTCCGACGCCGCGCTCGAGCCTTCGGGCGGCTGGAAGTTCTTCGGCAGCTTCGGCATCTGCTCCTTGGGCAAGGCAAGCGCGGCGTTGACAGCGCCAAGCAGGGCCGTCGCCGTCGAGGAGCGCTCCCAGCCCTTCGGCGTCGTGCGCAGCTTGCCAAGGGCCGCCGCGTCGCGCGGCGCCTGCTGCGCGACCTCGTAGATCGCGTCGTCCTTGAGCACGCGGCCGCGCGGTACGTCGCGTTCGCGCGCCTCGCGTTCGCGCCATGCGGCCACGGCCTGCACGATCGCCAGTTCCTGCGGTTTGCGCAGCCGCATCTTCAGCCGCTTCCAGGCATCCTCGGGATGCGGATCGTAGGTCTCGCGCGAGGTGAGGACATCCATCTCCTCGTTCAGCCAGTGAGCGCGGTTTTCCCGCACCAGCTCGGCGCTGAGGTGCTGGTAGACCTCGATCAGATGGGTGACGTCGGCCAGCGCATAGTCGAGCTGCTTGTCGGAAAGCGGCCGATGGCGCCAGTCGGTGAAGCGCGATGACTTGTCGAGCCGCGCGCCGGTGATCCGCTGCACGAGCTGATCGTAGGAAACGCTGTCGCCGAAGCCGCAGACCATCGCCGCCACTTGCGTGTCGAACACCGGATGCGGAACGAGATCGCCGAGATGGACGATGATTTCGATATCCTGCCTTGCGGCGTGGAAGACTTTGACCACCGCCTCGTTGGCCATCAGCTTGAAGAATGGCGCCAGGTTGATGTCGGGCGACAGCGGATCGATCAACGCCGTCACGCCGGGTGCGGCCATCTGGATCAGGCACAGGATCGGCCAAAAGGTCGTTTCTCGAATGAATTCGGTATCGACGGTGACGAAATCCGACTTTTCGAAAGCGGCGAGAACGGTCTCGAGTTCTTTCTGGGTGGTGATGACGTGCATCAAATCGCTTTTGACAGGAGTAAGGTCTTCCTAGATTTCAGCCGGAAGCGCTTTCGTCAAGCTGTGGCGCCATCGTCATGGGGTTCCCGGCCCATCGGAATCGCCGTTTCTTCTGGCCAGCCGCGCGAAAATCGTCGATGTGCGCAACAGCGCGGTGAACCGGCTGCGCTTGCCCGCCGGGACGCCGGAGCGGGCCTGCATCCGGTAGAGGATGACGGCGATGAAGATCGCATAGACGACGGCGCTGAACACGAACAGCGCGCTCGGTCCGAAATACTGCATCGCCGTCGAGGCGGCGAACGGCCCGCCAATGGCACCAAAGGAATAGAACAACATCAAGGCTGCGTTGATCAGCACGAACTCGCCGGTGTCGGCGCGGTCGTTGGAATGCGCCGCCGACAGCGAATAGAGCGGCATGGCGAAACAGCCGAAGATGAAGATGATGACGAAGTTGAGCAGCGGATTGCTGCCGGCGATGAACACCAGCGCCAGTGCTGAAAGCATCGCGCAGCAGGTCGTCATCAACAGCACCCGGCGCCGGTCCCAGCGGTCGGAGAGGTAGCCGAGCGGATACTGGATGATGGCACCGCCGAAGATGCCGACGCTGACGAAGGTCACGACATCGGCAACCGACATGCCGATCTGCTCGGCATAGACCGGCGACAATGTGCGAAAGGCGCTGTTGGTGACACCGACGGCCATGCAGCCGAAGCAGCCCAGCGGCGAAATCCGCCAGACGCGCGCCAGGTCGAGCTTGACCTCCTCGGGCGGCGTCGGGTTGGAGCGGTCGCCCAGCGAGACCGGCACCAGCGAGAGCGTGATCATGATCGACATGATGGCAAAAATGGTGAAGCCGCCGGCACCGAAGATCGGGATGAGGAACTGGGCGCCGGTCACCGAACCGGTGTCGACCATCCTGTAGATCGCCAGCACGCGCGCGCGGTCGCGATTGCTGACGCCGGAATTCAGCCAGCTTTCGACGATGGTGAACAGTCCGGCAAAGCAGAAGCCGCCGGCAAAGCGCACCGCGCACCACATCACCGGATCGAGAACCAGCACCAGCAACAGGGTGCCGACAGAGGCGATTGCCGCCAGCGCCGAAAAGGCCCTGATATGGCCCACCGCCTTCATGATGCGGGTGATGGCCAGGCAGCCGAGCAGGAAGCCGGCGAAATAGAAGGTGCCCATCAGACCGATGTCGGAGGCGGAAAACCCTTCCTGCGCGCCGCGCAGCGCGATCAGCGTGCTCTGCAGCCCATTGCCGCCAAGCAGGATGCCGGCGGCGAGCAGGAGCGGGATCAGCGGGCGGATGGAGGACATGAAGGAAAACAACCGCTTGTCGTTGATCCTTCTTGAACCATCGCTTCCGTCAATGCCAGCGACAATTCCAAACGGAACTCGGCCGCGCGGATAACCGCGCTGCGAAAGATGGGAGATCGCCGGCTCTGTTGTGGCGTTCAGCCCGCCTGTGCCGGCTCAAGCCGAACTTCGCAGCATCAATTCCGCGTTGAGCAGGATGCGTCCGCCGTCTGGTTTGGCCGAGGATTTCTCATCCAGCCTCTCCAGCAGAAGTTCGATGGCCAGGCGGCCGATCTCGTTGTAGTTCTGCGCAACAGTCGTGATCGGCGGGCAGGCGTAGCGCGACAAGGGATGGTCGTCATGCCCCGCGACCCGCATGTCGCAGTCGGCCCCGTGGCCTACTTTCAGGCCCAGTTGATACGCGGCCGCGATCACGCCGAAGGCAACACGGTCGTTGGCGCAAAGCACGGTCCTGGTCGGAAAACCTTGCCCCTTCAGGATACGAAGCGCTTCATCAAAGCCGAATTTCTCGAAATCCCATGACCGCGCGTCGACGACGGGCACGATTTCAGGCGTCATCTTGAACTGCTGCATGGCCTCGACATAGGCGTCCTGTCTGGCCGAGGCGTTGTTGTTGACCAGCGGCATGGCGAAATAACAAGGCGGCTCGCCTGACCTGCAGAGATAATCGACGATGAGCCTGAAGCTCTRCCTGTTGTCGGTGCCGACGAACGACGAGGTCTCGTCGAGCGGCGAGTCGACATAGATCAGTGGGATGCTCGATCCGAGTTCGGCCAGGATACGGTGATGGGACTGCACGCCGAGCGGCGCTATGATTGCGCCGGCAATGTTCATCGACTTGAATGTCTGGATCGCCTGGTCTTCCATTTCGGCGCGTCCGTCGGAAGACAGCACAAAAGCCAGGAAACCGGCTTCGTTGGCGATCGTTTCGATACGGCGCGTCAGCGCCATGTAGAACGGGTCCGTCGAATTCGGAATGATGACGCCCAGAATGTTGCTGCGGCGGCGATTGAGATTGACGGCGAACATGCTCGGCCGAAAGCCGGACTTCCTTTGCGCGGCCTCGATCACGTTTCGAGTATTTTTCCGTACCGAGCTGGGGTCGTTGAAATATTTGGAAACCGTCGTGCGGGACAAGCCGACGAAGGCCGAGAAGTCCTCCATCGTCCTGATTGTCTTTGCCATTCACGGGCTCCCTGCTCGAACTGCCGTCGCCACTGTCTACTTGAGTCACCTTTTCGCGGAAAGGAGGTGGGATGTTCTTTCCGAGAGCGGGAGACCGCGTGTGTTCATGGGCGCGGCTGAACTTCTGGAAATCACGGCTCCGAGGAAAACTGTACTTTCATTGTCGTTGGGTCGCCTCCGGCTTTGGCGAAGAACGGCAGCAGTTCGGAAAGCGGCAGCCGATGGCCGACAAGCCGTGCCATCGTGCCGTCGTCCTGGCTGAGAATGTCGAGCGCCTGCGGGATGTTGCGGTTCAATGAGTGCGACCCCGCCAATCTGATCTGCCGGCGGAAAATCTCGAACGGGGCGACCGAGATCCTGGCATTGGGTGCGCAGACACCGAAAATGAGCGCCGTCCCGCCATCGGCGGTGAAACCGATCATGCCTTCGACCACCTTGGCGACGCCGGTGGCGTCGGCAACGAAATCGAAGCCCCGCGCCCGCGCCGACAGCGCCTGCGATCCGGACACCAGCGGCTCCAGACCGAGCGCCTCGGCGAAGGCGAGGCGCTGTTCGCTGATATCGGCGACCGCCACGCTGCTGACACCCTTGGCCCGGAGCGAGAGGGCAAGCAGAAGGCCGATCGGCCCAGCGCCGAAGACCAGCGCGGTGCCGGGCGTGCTAGTGCCGGTTCCGAGCCCGGCGGCACCGAGACCATTGAGGACACAGGCGAGCGGCTCGGCGAGCGCTGCCGTGGCGAAACCGAGATCGCCGATCCCATGCAGATGGTCGATGGCAACCATGCTGAACTCGGCGAAGCCGCCGTTCTCGGTCACGCCATAGGCCTTCAGACTGGCGCACAGATTCGTCAGCCCCTTCCTGCAGGCCGGGCAATGCCCGCACGAGATGTTGGGATCGACAGCGACCCGGTCGCCCGGCTTGACGGTGGTGACATCGCTGGCGACCGCCTCGACGGTGCCCGCGTATTCGTGGCCGGGGACCAGCGGAAACGCGCCTTCGCCGTAGCGGTCATGCAGCACCTCGATATCGGTATGGCAAAGGCCGGCCGCGCGGACCCGTACCAGGGCATGCCCCGGTTTGATCGCGGGCATCTCCAGCTCCGCCATGCCCGCAACGCCTGCGGCGGTAAATCGGATGGCCTTCATTTCAGTCTCCCCTGCCTGGACGACCTTGTCCCGGATGGCGCGGCTCGGGCGCGTCAGCTCATCCAGTTGCCGCCGTCGACATTGTATGTCTGCGCAAGGATGTAGTCGCTGTCGGGCGATGCCAGGAACACGGCGAGCCCGGCAATATCCTCGGGCTGCGCGAAGCGGCCGATCGGGACCGATCTGGCCACTGCCGCCTTCTTCTCGCCCGGCTTGAGGCCTTCCCAGCGGGCAAAATGCGCATCGACGACATCCCAATGCTCGCCGTCGACGACACCGGGCGCGATCGCGTTGACATTGATGCCGTGTTTGACCAGCGCCAGCGCCGCCGACTGCGTGGCCGAAATGATGGCTGCCTTGGAGGCGCAGTAAAGCGTCACCAGCGCCTCGCCGCGCCGACCGGCCTGGCTCGCCATGTTGATGATCTTGCCGCCGCGACCGCGCGCGATCATCACAATTGGCCACCGCCTTCATCATGAACAGCGGCGCCTTGAGATTAATGGCGAACACCCTGTCATAGCTCGCTTCGGTGATGTCGGTTATCGGCGCCATGTCGAAGATGGCTGCATTGTTGACGAGGATATCGATGCCGCCGAAATCGCGGTCGACCTCCGCCACGACCCTGTCGATCGCACCGAGGTCGGTGACGTCAAGCTGGATGGCTCTGGCCGCCGCACCGATCGCGGCGGCTGCCCGCGTGGCACGCTTGATGTCGATATCGGCAATCACCACCTTGGCGCCTTCGCGGGCATAGGCTTGCGCGAAACCCAGGCCAATGCCGCGCGCACCGCCTGTTATGAGGGCAATCTTGTTGTTCAGTTTCATCTTCAAATCCAATTCCGCGAGTTTTTGAAAACGCTGTCAGAGCGCCCGGATGGCGACCGGCGCAACGTCACGGGAGACGTGCCCCATCGGATCCTTGACGCCGCCTGAGAAACGCACGGACCCGCTGTGGCGGATCCGTGCATCCTCCAGGCCTGCTACAATGGGAGGCTTTTCAGGCCCGGATCGCCAGGAGGCTGTGCTCATTCCGCCTCCTGGCTCACCTGTCTGGGCTTGAACCCGCCTATTTGATGTAGCCTGCCTCCGTCATCGTCTTCTCCACGGCGGTCTGGGCGCCGTTGAGCACATCGTCGACCGACTGCTGACCGGTGACCGCGGCGGCAATCGCCTGGCCGACCTCGGTGCCGATGCCCTGGAATTCGGGGATGGCGACGAACTGGATGCCGGTATAGGGGACGGGATCCTTGGTCTGCTTGGTCGGATCGGCGGATTCGATCGCCGAAAGCACCGTTGCGGCGAACGGGGCTGCTTTCTGGTAGTCCGGGCTGGCATAGGTGGATTTGCGCGTTCCTGGAGGTGCGGCGACCCAGCCCTCGGTCTCGCCGACGCGCTGGACGTAGGCTTTCGAGGTCGCCCATTTCACGAACGACTTCGCGGCATCCGCCTTGGTGGAACTCGCCGGGATGGCGAGACTCCATGCCCAGCCCCAGGCCGAACCGTTGGGCGTGACCGCCACCGGTGCCTTGGCGAAGGCGACCTTGTCGGCAACCTTGCTCTGCTTCGGATCATAGACACGACCCGCGGCTGACGTGGCGTCGATCCACATGGCGCAATGGCCGGAGGCGAACAAGGTCTGGTTCTCGTTGAAGCCGTTGGAGCTTATTCCGGGAGGTCCATCCTTCTTCATCGTGTCGACATACCAGCCGATCGCCTTCTTCCATGCATCCGAATTGATCTGCGGCTTCCAGTCCATGTCGAACCAGCGGCCGCCGAACGTGTTCACCAGCGTGCCGACAAAGGCCATGTTCTCGCCCCAGCCCGGCTTGCCGCGCAGGCACAGGCCGTATTGCTCCTTCGACTTGTCGGTGAGTTTGTCGGCGAATTCGGTGATCTGGTCATAGGTGGGCTGCTCCGGCATCTTCAGCCCGGCGGCGTCGAACAGGTCCTTGCGGTAGAGCGTGAACGAGCTTTCGGCGTAGAAGGGCACGGCATAGAGCTTGCCGTCGACCGTCAGGCCGCTGCGCACCGGCGCGATGAGATCGTCATAGTCATAGTCGTCGCCAAGATCGTTGAGCGATGTCAGCCAGCCGCTCTTGCCCCAGATCGGCGTTTCATAGCCGCCGATGGTCAGCACGTCGAACTGGCCGCCCTTGGTGGCGATGTCGGTGGTGACCCGCTCGCGCAGGACGTTTTCCTCCAGCACCACCCAGTTGACCTTGTTTCCCGTCGCCTTCTCCCATTCCGGCGACAGCTTCTGCATGATGATCATGTCGCCATTGTTGACCGTCGCAACCGTGATCTCCGCGGCCAGGACGGCAGTCGCCATTAGTGCGGAAGCGGCGACCGACGCGGCGAGAATTCCAATACGCTTACCAATTGGCATTTCGTCTCCTCCTTTACGAATGCGCATGTGTAAGTGAACATGCGTATATATTTTATTGCGCTTGAAAACACCCAAGTCAAGCTGCATAGGAGTTGATATTTGGCGGCCAGACCCAGCGCGGCGCACAGCTTCTTGCCATTTGGCACATCGGGAAAGGCGCGTGCGTAGCAAATAAAATGAACGTACGTGCAGTTTATGTTGACTTCGCTCGCGATGCGAATTACCTCGGCTACAGGTCAGGAGCGATCGTACAACCCGCACGCCGACACGATCCGCGTCCGCTCCGGCTGGGGAGAGAAGGAATTACAGGAATGAGCTTTTCCCGCCGAAGGGAGATCGCGTCCGAATCCGTGGGGCCGACGATTGCCGCCGGCGAAATCCTGGTCGAGATCATGGCGACGGAGCGGGGTCTGGGGTTCCTCGAACCGATGACGCTGGTCGGCCCTTACCCGAGCGGTGCTCCTGCCATCTTCATCGATCAGGTCGCAAGGCTGGGCGGCGGCGCCGGGCTCGTCGGCTGCGTCGGCCGCGACGATTTCGGCACGATCAATCTGGAAAGGCTCAGGCGCGACGGCGTCGACGTGTCCGCCGTGGCCGTCAGCGATCGCTACCCGACGGGAAGCGCTTTCGTTCGCTACAGGCCCGATGGCGGCCGCGACTTCGTCTACAACATCGCCGAATCCGCCGCCGGGCAAATCCGCCTCACCACCGAGGCGCGCCAACTGGCGGACAGGGCCGGCCACCTGCATGTCATGGGATCCACTCTGTCCGTAGCCGGGCTGAGGGACATCGTTGCCTATGCCACGAAGGCGGTGCGCGCCCGCGGCGGCTCGACCTCCTTCGATCCGAATGTGCGCAAGGAGCTGATCGACGGCGCCGACGGTGCGCAATTTTCCGCCCTGGTCGACGATGCCGATCTGCTGCTTCCCTCCGGTGAAGAGTTGCTTACCGCGGCAGGGGTCGATGATGAATGCCAGGCGGTGAAGGCGTTGATCGCCAGGGGCGTCGGCGAGATCGTGCTGAAGCGAGGGGCTGCCGGCTCGTCCCGGTTCGCTGCCGATGGCAGCAGGATCGACTGCGCCGGCTTCCTGGTGGAAGAAGTGGACCCGACCGGAGCCGGCGACTGTTTCGGCGCGACCTACCTGACTTGCCGGCGCATGGGGATGGAGCCCGGCAAGGCGCTATTTTATGCCAATGCCGCCGGCGCCCGCAACGTCACGCGGCGCGGACCCATGGAAGGCATCGCCGGCTTTGATGTGCTTGACGGTTTTATCGCCGGGACACAGAGGGCGACATGATGGCCAACCCGCTTGCAGGCCTCGCCGGCGCCCGCAGAAACGGATCGCCTTACGGCATCACCTCGATCTGCTCGGCCCATCCGCTGGTGATCCAGACGGCCATAAGGCGCGCCGTCCAGGACAAGGAAACCACGCTGCTGATCGAGGCGACCTGCAACCAGGTCAACCAGTTCGGCGGCTACACCGGGATGACCCCGGACCTGTTCATCGCCTTCGTGCAGGAGATCGCCAGCAGGGAAGGCCTGGAGGCCTCACGCATCATCTTCGGTGGCGACCACCTTGGACCGAACCCGTGGCGCGCGGAGCCGGCCGCACAGGCGATGAGCAAGGCCGAAGCCATGGTCACCGCCTATGTCTGGGCCGGCTTCAGCAAGATCCACCTCGACGCGTCGATGGGATGCGCCGGCGAGCCGGCGGCCCTGGACGACGAGACGATCGCCATGCGGGCGGTGCGGCTGGCCAGGGCGGCTGAAAAGGCGGCCCACGCCAGTGGCGGTGCATTGCCGGTCTACATCATAGGCACCGAGGTTCCCGCCCCGGGCGGCGTCGATCACACGATCAGCGACCTGAGGCCCACCGAAGCGGCAGCGGCGCGCCGCACGATCGATGTGCATCGCCAGATCTTTGCCCGGGAAGGCCTGGCCGAAGCGTTTGGCCGCGTCATCGCCGTGGTCGTGCAGCCGGGCGTTGAATTCGGCAGCCAGAACGTCGTCGCCTACAGGCCGGAGGCGTCCAAAGCGCTGACCGGATTGCTTGATGAGGAACGGTCGCTCGTCTACGAGGCGCATTCCACCGACTATCAGAGCCGCGCGGCGCTGACCGCACTTGTCGGCAACGGCTTTCCCATCCTCAAGGTCGGCCCGGGCCTGACATTCGCCTTGCGCGAGGCGCTTTACGGGCTCGACCTGATCGCGTCCGAAATGGTCGCGGATTACGGCGATAGATCGCTGGCCAGCACGATGGAGCGCGTGATGCTCGCAGCGCCGGGCCATTGGCACAGTCACTATCACGGCAGTGACGCGAGCCTCTATTTGCAGCGGCACTACAGCTACAGTGACCGCATCCGCTATTACTGGAGCAACCCCACTGCCGGCGTTGCCGTTGGCCGCCTGCGCGAGGTGCTCAACGGCGTCGCTATTCCCGAAACGCTGATGCGGCAATTCCTGCCGATGGTGCCGGCCGAACTGGGGCCTGCAGGGAATCCCGCGGCCATTCTTCATACAGCGATCGGCCAGGTGCTGGCCGATTACGACGCGGCTTGCCGTGGGGACGCCGCCTGAATCCGTTGCGCTGTCGCTAGCCAAGGGGCTTGCTGCGCCTGTCGGGCGGCGCCCGGCGCCACTTGCCTTGACAAATCCGGCCTCCCATGCGCTTTTCGCGCAAATTTTGAGGCCGGGCTGTGATGCTTCGGCCGGCAACGCAGCACCCCGGATCCTACCAATGACAATGCACCGTTACCGCAGCCATACCTGTGCCCAATTGAGGAAGAGCGACGTCGGCTCGACCGTTCGCCTGTCTGGCTGGGTGCATCGCGTGCGCGATCATGGCGGCCTGCTGTTCATCGACCTGCGCGACAATTATGGCCTGACCCAGATCGTCGCCGATCCGGATTCGCCAGCCTTCAAGGTTGCTGAGACAGTGCGTGGCGAGTGGGTCATCCGCGTCGACGGCGAGGTCAAGGCGCGCTTGCCCGAGACCACGAACGCCAACCTGCCCACCGGCGAGATCGAGATTTTCGCACGCGAGATCGAGGTGCTGTCGGCGGCCAAGGAATTGCCGCTGCCGGTGTTCGGCGAGCCTGACTATCCCGAGGATATAAGGCTGAAATACCGCTTCCTCGACCTGCGCCGTGAGACCCTGCACAAGAACATCATCGCCCGGACAAAAATCATCGCCGAAATGCGCAGGCGTATGGGCGAGGTCGGCTTCACCGAATTCTCGACGCCGATCCTGACCGCTTCGTCGCCGGAAGGCGCGCGCGACTTCCTGGTGCCGTCGCGCATCCATCCCGGCACCTTCTACGCGCTGCCGCAGGCGCCGCAGCAGTACAAGCAGCTGATCATGRTGKCGGGCTTCGACCGTTACTTCCAGATCGCGCCATGCTTCCGCGACGAGGACCCGCGCGCCGACCGGCTGCCGGGCGAATTCTACCAGCTCGACCTCGAAATGAGCTTCGTCGAGCAGGACGACGTGCTGTCGACCATGGAACCGGTCATGCGCGGGGTCTTCGAGGCCTTCGCCAACGGCAAGCCGGTGACGCAGAAATTCCAGCGCATCCCCTATGATGTCGCCATGCGCAAATACGGTTCCGACAAGCCGGACCTGCGCAACCCGATCGAGATGCAGGCCGTCTCCGATCACTTCCGCGATTCCGGCTTCAAGGTGTTCGCCAACATCCTGGCCAACGACCCGAAGGCCGAGGTGTGGGGCATTCCGGCAAAGACCGGTGGCAGCCGCGCCTTCTGCGACCGCATGAACTCCTGGGCGCAAGGCGAGGGCCAGCCTGGGCTGGGCTACATCTTCTGGCGCAAGGAAGGCGACAAGATCGAAGGCGCCGGTCCGCTCGCCAAGAACATCGGCGAGGAGCGCACCGAAGCGATCCGGCAACAGCTCGGCCTTGCCGGCGGCGACGCCGCCTTCTTTGTCGCCGGCGACCCGAAGAAGTTCGTGTCTTTCGCCGGTGCTGCACGCACCCGCGCCGGCGAGGAGCTGAACCTGGTCGACCGCGAGCGTTTCGAACTGTGCTGGATCGTCGATTTCCCGTTCTTCGAATGGAACGAGGAAGAGAAGAAGATCGACTTCGCCCACAACCCGTTCTCGATGCCGCAGGGCGGTATCGATGCGCTGAATGGCGAGGATCTGCTCGGCATCAAGGCGTTCCAGTACGACATGGTCTGCAATGGCTTCGAAATCGCCTCTGGCGGTATCCGCAACCATTTGCCCGAGACCATGGTCAAGGCGTTCGAGACGGTCGGGCTGGATCGCGCCACGGTCGAGGAGCGCTTCGGCGGCCTCTACCGCGCCTTCCAGTACGGCGCGCCGCCGCATGGCGGCATGGCCGCCGGCGTCGATCGTGTCGTCATGCTGCTGGTCGGCGCGAAGAACCTGCGTGAGATCACCATGTTCCCGATGAACCAGCAGGCCTACGATTTGTTGATGAACGCGCCTTCGGAAGCAAGCCCGCAGCAGCTTCGCGAACTGGCGCTGCGCGTCGCCGCACCCAAGAAAGACGCCTGATCGCGCCTCGGGTGATGCTTTAAAGAACCGCCCGAACCGATTCTTTCGATTCGCTAATCCCACAAAAAAGCCCGGCATCGCTACCGGGCTTTTTCGCGTATCGGGGTCGCTTCGATCAGTCTTCGTTCGCCTTGACGGCGACGCCGAGCGTCTTCGGCAATTCGAGCGGGTTGGACATGGCGCCCGCCATGATCAGCGCGAACGGCACAGATGCCGGCGGTTCGGCCGAGATTTCGAGGCTCTTCGGATCGTCGAGATACTTGCCGACGGCCGCGGTCACCTGCGCCGTCAGTTCCGGATTGTTGAGCTGAGCCATGCCGAACGGCACGATCGCCTTGGCCTGGTTGGCGATGTCCTTGGCCGACATGCCTTGCTGCTTGCCGACATATTCCAGCACCTTGTTGGTCAGCGAATCGTCGTCGAAACGGATCGAGGCGCTGTTGAACGAAAGCTGCTGCAACAGGCCGAGCATGGCCATGCCTTGCGCCGAATTGTCGGCACCTTCGGGCTGTGCCGCCATCTTCTTCTGCATTTCCTGCAGCGACTTGATGAAGTCCATCGTGTAGCCGCCGAGGTCGAAGGTCATGCCGAGCGTGCCGGCGTTCTCGACGGAAATGTCGTATTTCGACAGTTCCATCTTGCCGTCCGTGGGCTGCCAGGTGCCGGCCATCTCAAGATTGCCCGCGATGTTCTGGTAGCCGAGCGCGTTGATGACTTCCTTGGACTTGGGGTCGTCGACCAGCGTCAGGTCGGCATTGAACTTTTCCGTGGTTGCGGTGAATTCCATCGCCTTACCGTCCGCCGGCGGCGTGATCTCGACGGCAAGTCCGTCCATCGAGAAGGCGGTCTTGTCGGCGACCTTGACGGTCATGTTTGAGAGTTCGGCCGACTTGTACATCATCAGCGAGCCCAGCGGACCGGTGGAGCCGTCGGCCGGAACCGTCATGCCGTGGATGACGAAGGGGCTGAGGTTGAGCGTGACGCCGTCCTTTGAGTGTTCGAATGCCGATGTCGACACGGTGGCGATATCATAGCCGCCGTTTCCCTCGGTCACGCCCTCGAGCTTGACGTCGCCGATGGGGAGCGCTTCCTTTTCCGCCGCCGGCTTGATGGCAACGCCCTGCAGCACCATGCTGGTGTTGTCGCCGGTCACGCCGGTCCAGGAGATGTCGACGCCCTGGGCGGAAAGTGCAGCCTTCAGCCGGTCGGCGACCGCTGCATCCTGGGCGAGGGCCGCGTTCAGCGGCAGCGTGAGCAAAAAGGTCGAAAAGGCGAACTTCTGGAGAGTTGAGCGGTTGATTGTCATCGCAAGGTCCCTGAGAGTGTCCTGAAATTATTTTTCAATTCTTTGCGCCATCACCATTCCGTGACGAACTGGACGGGAAAAAGGCGTGTCCCGGCACAATGGTCGAAAATCACGGTGAAAGGCAAACTCGATCCCACCGTCTTTGCGCAAACCGGTGAATTTGTAATGAAGAGCCGGTTGCCTGATATCATCACGCTTGGCCTTAGAGGCCTGATGTAACAGGCTGATGTTGGTCGACATCCGTTGGCCTGCGGTTTCATGTTGCAGAAGCGCCGGTACATCTGTCGGCCCCTTGCCGCGAATCACCCGCTCGGCTAGGTCCAGCCCATGGGAAAAAGGCTTTTGCCGCCTGAAAATGGCGGTGGCGATCATGTCGAACCGGTCGATCTGAAGAAGGCGCTGGAAGAGCGCTATCTGGCCTATGCKCTGTCGACCATCATGCAC
>NZ_JBFULQ010000096.1:0-15800 GCF_054049815.1 Mesorhizobium sp. P5_C1
CATTTATGGAGCTCACTTCCTGAAGATGACTTGCTCGCGCCCACAAGTATTGTAGATGCCTGCCCAGATTAGTCTCAAACCGACGGGCGACGTTCCTGGCAATGGAGTTTTTCGCGACTGCCGGTGACGAGATCGGCGAGCGCCCTGCCAAGGAGACCGCCGCTCTCCAACCGACAGATTTTCGCACGCATCGCTTGTAACCATAATGGTTACGCTGTAGTACTGATCTGGTAACCTGCCACGGACCGCAACATGAAGTTTTTGAGCACAGCCACGATGAAACGCGAGCCCTACCAGCCCGGTCGGAGCGAGTGGGCCGAGTGCTACGACATGCTCTGCCGGTGGTGCTCGAACCACACCAAATGCGAGATCGTCGAGGCGATGATCGAGATGAAGGATGGTGGCGCGTGGCCGGAAGGTGGCTGGGTTTCCGATCCCGGCGCCGGCGTCACCTGCCTTTCCTACGAGCCAGCCGATCGACCTGCAATGCCGAGGCAGCAGCGGAGGGCGATTGCCCGCACGCGCGAGGAAGTCCTTCCGGCGGTATGCGGCGGCTGCGCGGCGCGAAAAGACAGTGAGGCTTCGGTGAGCCTGCACACCAGGCGCGACTACCAGAGCGCAGTGCGCACCGGCGCGCCTTTCGTCTGCCACGAGGATCCAAACAAGACCCGCCTTTGCGGCGGTTGGTGCCGTGCCATCGCCCGGAAGGGCGGCAAGGTCACCGCATAAGATCGGAGCCGCCCGGCTCTGGTGACTGAGACTGCAACAGGAGAGACCTACCATGGAAAACAACGATCTGCGCTTAATCGAGCTGACGGCCGATATTGTCTCGGCCTATGTCGGCAACAACCCGGTGCCGACCGCCCAACTGCCGGAGCTGATCGCCAGCGTCAACGCTGCCGTGAGCCAGCTCGGCGGCACGGTCGCGCAACCCCGCGAGCAGTACGTGCCGGCCGTCAACCCGAAGAAGTCCATATTCCCCGACCACATCATCTGCCTGGAAGACGGGAAGAAATTCAAATCGTTGAAGCGGCACCTGCGGACCGACTTCGGCCTGAGCCCCGACGACTATCGCGCCAAGTGGGGCTTGCCTGCCGACTATCCGATGGTCGCGCCGAATTACTCGGCCACGCGCTCGGCGCTGGCGAAATCGACCGGCCTCGGCCTGCATAGGGCGGTGCCCAAAGCCCGCTCCAGCTCTCGCTTGCGCGCGGTCCAGTAGGCCGCGCCATGAACGTCTGCACCGTCATCGAGCGACTTGCGAAGGGTGATCACCTGCACCTCGGCTTCTCCAGTGGTCAGAGGCGTTGGTGGTTCGACGGGCCATACCAGGTCGTCCCTGAGCACGTCGTTCACGCAGCGGTGCGCGATGGGGCTGTCGCCGTGATCGAGGCCGGCGACAGCCTCTTCGGCTTTAAGGGCAATTCGCAGACCTGGTTGCTCGACCATGATCGCCAATGATCACCTCCCCGAGGTGCTGACGCTGGCGCGGTCACCAGACTATTGGTCGGCGCGTTTCCACGACAAAGGGTTGCGTATGTCCGCGAGGTCGTTGCGCGAAAAGGCCATCAAGTCCGGCCTCTGCTACCATGTCGACAAGCAGGTGCTGATCTCGCCCAAACAGATAGACGAGTTGTTTTTGTGGAGTAAGTCATGCCGCTCACGACCTATAAGCGAGGGCGCTTCTGGTGGCTCACCGGAACCATCTTCACGCGGGAAGGCGAGCAGCGCGTACACGAGAGCACTGGCGAGACTGACGAAAGGAAAGCGGACGATTTCCGGCAAGCCCGCGAGCGCAAAGCGCGGGAGGAGCTAAACCTCAACCCCAAGGACCGCTTCACGTTCGACGAAGCGGTCGATCGATATCTGGAGGCAGGGAAGAGCGAAAGCTACATCGCGAGGCTCCTTGAGCATTTCAAGGGAACCAGGATTTCCGACATGACTGGTTCCGACGTCCGCGAAGCGGCGAAGGTGCTCTACCCGACGGCGGTTTACACGACATGGAACCGGCAGGTCGTCATCCCAACGCGCGCCGTGATCAATTTCAGCGCCGACGAGGGCAAATGCCATCCGGTAGCGATCAAGGGCTTTACGAAGAAGGATCGCGACATAAAGCGACCCACGGCGGCGCCGAAGCGCGCCGTCGATCGCTCCTACATCGACACGTTCAGTGAGCACAGTGACGATCCCCGGCTCAGCGCCTTGATGCTGTTCCTCTTCCAGACCGGCGCCAGGGTCTCGGACGCCATCAACCTCGAAGACGATTCCCATGATATCGACCTGGTGAACCGCAAGGTCATCTTCCGGGACATGAAGAACGGCGAGGATGGCGACGCCGATCTGACCATCGAAATGGTCTACGAGATCCAGCAGCTCCGCGAGTGGAAACTGGAAAGATTGGCGGCATGGGAACTGCGCATCCCATGGAAACACAAACGATCAGGTGAGCGCCATAGCGGACGCGGTGCAAAGAAGCCCAATGACAGGCTGTTCGGCTACATGGGTCGCGGGTCGGTCTACAGGGACATAAAACGCATCTGCAAACTGGCAGGCCTGCCCTATCTCGGCACGCACCAGCCAGGCCGCCACAGTTTCGCAACCGAAATGATCGTCAGGCACGGCGTCGACGTCGCGACCACAGCCGCGAAAGGCCGCTGGAAAACGAAGAAACTGCTCATGGAAAACTACACACACGCCGAGAAGGGCGGCGGCGTGATCGACAAGGTGTTTGGGAAGAAGAAGCCGCGCAAATCCGCCAATGGTGACGATGCAACCAAAGTGGCAACAAGACCTTACACCAGCCGAAAACGACCGGCGTGATAACGATATGATTCTGCGAGGAAAAGTGGCGTGGTGCCATCTTGGTTACTCCCTTACCAAGGGAGTGCTCTACCACTGAGCTACCGCAGCCGCCGATGGCGGGGCTTCTGCCATATCGAACCGGCAAGCGCAAGGCCAAGTGCAACGCTTCTGTGAAAGCCTTTGCCGGATCGCTTTTCATGACATGGCGGCGCCACAATGTTGGCTATCCCTGAATAGCGGGCTGGTTGGTTGCGGGACAATGAACGACAAGACAATTCCACTGAAAAAGGGCGGCACGAACCGCAAGGACCGGCTCGCCGAGCAATTGCGCGCCAATCTACAGAAGCGCAAGGCGCAGTCGCGCTCGCGGCGTATCGGCGAAGCCGACCAACGACCGGACGGGCTCGGCTCGGCGAAGGAAATGCAGAAAGATTAACTCAAATCGGCCACTCTTGGACCGGAGCGGGCGAAATCCTATTTCTTGAACCAGACCGGCCAATGGTCTAGAGGGGCCGATACTCAACCGATTGAACCGGCTTTTTTGGCCGAGAGGGACGTTCTTCCATGGATCGCATCAGAATTGTCGGCGGCAACAAGCTTGCCGGAAGCATTCCGATCTCAGGCGCCAAAAACGCGGCGTTGCCCTTGATGATCGCCTCGCTCCTGACCGACGACACGCTGACGCTGGAAAACGTGCCGCATCTGGCCGATGTCGAGCAGCTGATCCGCATCCTCGGCAATCACGGCGTCGACTATTCGGTCAATGGCCGCCGCGAAAAGCAGAATGAGGGCTATTCGCGCACCATCAATTTCTCGGCCCGCAACATCGTCGACACCACGGCCCCCTACGAGCTGGTGTCGAAGATGCGCGCGTCGTTCTGGGTGATCGGGCCGCTGCTGGCGCGCATGGGCGAGGCCAAGGTGTCGCTGCCGGGCGGTTGCGCCATCGGCACGCGCCCGGTCGATCTTTTCCTCGAAGGCCTGCAGGTGCTGGGCGCCGATATCGACGTCGACACCGGCTACGTCATCGCCAAGACCCGGAACGGCCGACTTGTCGGCAACCGCTACGTGTTCCCGAAGGTCTCGGTCGGCGCCACCCACGTCCTGATGATGGCGGCGTCGCTGGCCAAGGGCGAGACGGTGCTTGAAAACGCCGCCTGCGAGCCCGAGATCGTCAACCTCGCCGAGTGCCTCAATGCCATGGGCGCGAAGATTTCCGGCGCCGGCACGCCAACCATCACCATCGATGGCGTCGAATCGCTGTCGGGCGCCCGCGTGCGCGTCATCCCCGACCGTATCGAGACCGGCACCTATGCCATGGCTGTCGCCATGACCGGCGGCGACGTCGTGCTCGAAGGCGCACGCCCCGAACTGCTGCAGACCGCGCTCGACGTGATCGCCCAGACCGGCGCCGAGATCACGCCGACCAATTCCGGCATTCGCGTCAGGCGCAACGGCGCCGGCATTTCGCCGGTCGATGTGACGACGGCGCCATTCCCGGCCTTCCCGACCGATCTGCAGGCGCAGTTCATGGGCCTGATGACCATGGCCAAGGGCAAGTCGCGCATCACCGAGACGATCTTCGAAAATCGCTTCATGCATGTGCAGGAGCTGGCTCGGCTCGGCGCCCACATCACGCTTTCGGGCCAGACGGCGATCGTCGACGGCGTGCCGAAGCTGAAGGGCGCGCCGGTTATGGCGACCGATCTTCGCGCCTCCGTGTCGCTGGTCATCGCAGGCCTGGCAGCCGAAGGCGAGACCACGGTCAACCGTGTCTACCATCTCGACCGCGGCTTCGAGCGGCTGGAGGAAAAGCTTTCCAATTGCGGCGCGGTGATCGAGAGGATTTCCGCGTAGGCCAATCGCCAGGCCTCGCGGCGCGGTTGCGCGGACGGGAAAGACCCGCCTGGAGCTTGTTTCATCTCGATTAAGGTCGAGATGAGGCTCCAGATTCCTGTCTGAGCATGATCTTTTGCGAAAACCGGTTTCCACTTTTCGGGATCATGCTCTAACAGAAGGCTGAACAATCAACCTTCAGGTGCGAAATCCGCATGACCGCCCTTAAGCTTATCGCACTCGACGACCAGGATCTGAGCATCGTTTCGGCCCATGTCCAGGATGCCGTGATGAAGGTCTCGGACCTCGAGTTTCTGCCTTCGGCCAAGCGTTTCGTGCTGACCATGAACCGCTTTGTCTGGGAGGCCAAATCCAGCCTGTTTCGCCAGCACAATGAGCGGCGGCAGGCCGTGCTGCATTTCGACCGCGTGCTCGGCGCCAAGACCAATGGCATTGCTCGAGACAAGCCGGCCGAGGTCCTGTCGCTTTTGGCGGTCAGTTTCATCGAGATCAGCAAGCCGGCCGGTATCGTCGAGCTGATCTTTTCGGGCGGCGGCACCATCATGCTCGATGTCGAGTGCATCGAGGCCCGCCTTGCCGACATCGGCGGCGCGTGGGAAGCCACCTCGCGTCCCGTGCACAAGGCTTGAGCGTCCGATGGCCATCACGCTTCGTCAGTCCGATGCCGATTTCGAGCAGCGTTTCGCCGCCTTCCTTTTGACCAAGCGAGAGGTGTCGGCCGATGTCGATGCCGCGGTGCGCGACATCATCGCGCGCGTGCGCGCCGAGGGCGACGCGGCGCTGATCGACTACACCAAGAAATTCGACCACGCCGACCTCGGAAGCCTCGGCATTGCCGTTTCGAAGGACGATATCGCCCGGGCTTACAAGGCCGCCGACCCCAAGACGATAGAGGCGCTGGAATTCGCGCGCGACCGCATCCGCACGCATCATGAGCGACAGCGGCCCAGGGATGATCGCTATACGGACGCCGCCGGCGTCGAGCTCGGCTCGCGCTGGACGGCGATCGAGGCAGTCGGGCTCTATGTACCGGGCGGCACCGCGAGCTATCCAAGCTCGGTGCTGATGAACGCCATACCGGCTGGGGTGGCGGGCGTCGAACGCATCGTCATGGTCGTGCCGGCGCCTGGCGGCATCATCAATCCGCTGGTGCTGGTGGCGGCTGATATCGCTGGCGTGTCGGAAATTTATCGTGTCGGCGGCGCGCAGGCGATCGCCGCGCTTGCCTACGGCACCGAAACGATCAAGCCGGTGGCCAAGATCGTCGGACCCGGCAATGCCTATGTGGCGGCGGCCAAGCGCCAGGTGTTCGGCACCGTCGGCATCGACATGATCGCCGGGCCCTCGGAAGTGCTCGTCGTGGCCGACGGCAGCAACGATCCGGACTGGATCGCCGCCGACCTGCTAGCCCAGGCCGAGCACGATGCGTCGGCGCAGTCGATCCTGGTCACCGACGATCCGGCCTTCGGTCGTGCCGTCGAAAAGGCCGTGGAACGCCAGTTGCAGAGCCTGCCGCGCGCCGAGACGGCAGCGGCGAGCTGGCGCGATTTCGGCGCGGTGGTCGAGGTCGTCACGATCGACGCCGCGCTGCCGCTGGTCGACCGCATCGCCGCAGAACATGTCGAACTTGCCATAGACGATGCCGAAGGGTTTCTGGCGCGGATGCGCAATGCCGGTGCCGTGTTTCTCGGCCGCCACACGCCGGAGGCCATCGGCGACTATGTCGGCGGCTCCAACCACGTGCTGCCGACGGCACGCTCGGCGCGCTTCTCGTCGGGCTTGTCCGTGCTCGACTTCGTCAAGCGCACCTCGATCCTGAAGCTCGGACCGGAGCAGTTGCGGATTTTGGCGCCGGCGGCGATTGCGCTCGCCAAGGCGGAAGGCCTCGATGCGCACGGCCGCTCCGTCGCCATACGACTGAACATGTAGGCCGCGATGTCGGACTCCGATCAAACCCGCGCCAGGCTGATCGATGTCGAACTCGATGAATCGATCGGCCGTTCGACGCCCGATGTCGAGCATGAGCGTGCGGTGGCGATCTTCGACCTGATCGAGGAGAACAGTTTTCAACCCGTCAATGACAACGGCGCCGGCCCCTACCGGCTGAAACTGTCACTGGCCGAGCAGCGCCTGGTCTTTGCCGTGGCGCGCGAGGACGGGGCTGCCGTCGTCACCCACATCCTGTCGCTGACGCCGCTCAGGCGCATCGTCAAGGATTACTACATGATCTGCGAAAGCTATTACGACGCCATCCGCTCCTCGACGCCGAGCCATATCGAGGCGATCGATATGGGCCGCCGCGGTCTGCACAATGAGGGCTCGCAAACGCTGATGGACCGGCTGGCCGGCAAGATCGACATCGATTTCGATACGGCGCGCCGGCTGTTCACGCTGGTCTGCGTGCTGCACTGGCGGGGCTAGCCCTGGCTGCCCTGCCCCGCTCGATCCTGTTCCTGTGCGGCATGAACGCCGTGCGCTCGCCAATGGCCGAACAGCTGGCGCGGCGGGCGCTGCCGGCCACTGTCTTCGTCGCCTCGGCCGGCGTTCGCGCCGGCGAGCGCGATCCGTTCGTCGATGCGGTGCTGGCCGAGGAAGGACTGTCGCTGGGCGAGCGTCACCCAAGGACGATGGACGATCTCGAAGACGACTATTTCGACCTCATCGTCACGCTGGCGCCAGAAGCGCACCATGCCGCACTCGAACTCACCCGCTCGCTCGCCGTAGAGGTCGAATACTGGCCGACGCCGGACCCGACCGACGCCGCCGGCACGCGCGAGCAGATCATGGCCAGCTATCGCGACGTACGCGAGCGGCTGAAAGCGCGCATAGGTCGGCGTTTTTTGCTTCCAGAAGCAAAAACCGAGACGGATTAAGCGTGTTCACAAGCGGGCGTTTATCATATAGGTTCCGCCGAAATTCCGGCCAGGGCGCTGGAACTACCATCCAAGCAAAGGTATCGAATGCCGAAGGAAGAAGTCCTCGAGTTTCCGGGTGTCGTGACGGAATTGTTGCCCAACGCGATGTTCAGGGTGAAACTCGAAAACGAACACGAGATCATCGCCCATACAGCCGGCCGCATGCGCAAGAACCGCATCCGCGTGCTGACCGGCGACAAGGTTCTGGTCGAGATGACGCCATACGACCTGACCAAGGGCCGCATCACCTATCGTTTCAAGTAAGCAAAGCCCGACTGGTCCGCGATGAGCATTTTGCAGAAGCTGGTGCTTGCCTCGGGTTCGCCGCGCCGGATCGAGCTCTTGCAGCAGGCCGGCATCGAGCCGGACCGCGTGCTGCCGGCCGATGTCGACGAGACGCCGCTGCGCGCCGAGCACCCGCGCTCTCTGGCCAAGCGGCTGTCGAAGGAAAAGGCCGAGAAGGCGTTCGCCTCGCTGACGGCCGAGGCCGACTATGCGCCTGGCTTCGTGCTGGCCGCCGATACGGTGGTCGCCGTCGGGCGGCGCATCCTGCCCAAGGCTGAAACCCTCGACGACGCCGCCAATTGCCTCGGGCTGCTGTCGGGCCGTTCGCACCGGGTCTATTCCGGCATCTGCCTGATCACGCCGGGCGGCAAATTGCGCCAGCGACTGGTCGAGACGCGGGTGCGCTTCAAGCGGCTGCCGCGCGAGGAAATCGACGCCTACGTGGCCTCGGGTGAATGGCGCGGCAAGGCCGGCGGCTATGCCGTCCAGGGTCTCGCCGGCGCCTTCGTCGTCAAGCTGGTCGGCTCCTACACCAACATCGTCGGCCTGCCGCTCTATGAGACGGTGGCGCTGCTTTCCGGCGAAGGCTTCAAGGTGCATCGCGGCTGGCAGGTGGGAGCCCGGCTGTGAGCCTGGACGACAAGGTCACGCCGCTGCGGCCAAAGCGCCCCTGCCCCGAATGCGGCAAGCCCTCGGCGCGCGAAACCTATCCGTTCTGCTCGACGCGCTGCAAGGACATCGACCTCAACCGCTGGCTGAAGGGCGCCTATGTCATCTCCGCCCGCGACGACGAGGAAGAAACGGACGCCGACGAGCCGAAGTGAGACCCGTGCGTTCAGGCGGCCTCGTTCTTGCGCCCCACACGCGCCCAGGCCGGCAGCCAGTCGCCGTGGGCGGCGAGGAGATCATCGACCAGTGACCAGATCTGGTCGAGATCGAGCTCGGCTGCGGTGTGCGGATCCATCATCGCCGCATGGTAGATGTGCTCGCGGTTCTCGCTCATCAGCGCCCGCACCGTCAGTTCCTGCACGTTGATGTTGGTGCGGATCAGCGCCGTCAATTGCGTCGGCAGGTCGCCGATGTAAGTCGGCTGGATGCCGGAGGCGTCGACCAGGCACGGCACTTCGGCGGCGCAATCGCGGGGGAGCGAAGTGATGCAGCCATTGTTGCGGACATTGCCGTAGATCACCGAGGGTTCGCCCGTCCACACCGAGTTCATGATCGACGAGGCATACTCCTTCGACTCCTCGACCTCGATGCGTTGGGCCGAGCGGTAGGCCTGCGCCTGGTCTTTCCAGCGCTCGATCTGCTCGATGCAGCGTTTGGGATATTCGTCGAGCGGAATGCCGTATTTCTCGATCAAATCGGGGCGGCCTTCCTTGATGAAATAGGGCGTGTATTCGGCGAAATGCTCCGAGCTTTCGGTGACGAAATAGCCTAGCCGCGTCAGCATCTCGTAGCGCACCTTGTTGGGGCAGCGCGGATTCCAGCCGGGCTTGGGCGCGCGGCCTTCGCGATAGGCGCGCACGAGATCGGGATAGAGGTCGCGGTAGGAACCGTCGGGCTGGCGATGCTCGAATTTCAGATAAAAGGCCATGTGGTTGATGCCGGCCGAGCGATAGCGGATCTCTTCGTAGGGAAGGTCGAGATCGTGCGCCAGCTCCATTGCCGTGCCCTGCACCGAATGGCAGAGGCCGACCTGCCTGATCTCAGGATATTTCTCTGATATCGCCCAGGTGTTGATCGCCATCGGGTTGACGTATTGCAGCATGATTGCCTGCGGGCAGACGGCGAGCATGTCCTCGCAGATCTTCCACAGATGCGGCACGGTCCTCAAGCCGCGCATGATGCCGCCGACGCCGAGCGTGTCGGCGATCGTCTGGCGCAGGCCGTATTTCTTCGGCACTTCGAAGTCGGTGACCGTGCAGGGCTCATAGCCGCCGATCTGGAAGGCGACGACGACGAAGTCGGCGCCCGCCAGTGCCTTGCGCTGGTCGGAATGCGTCTCTGCCTTCGCCTTGACGCCGAGCGTCGCGATCAGCTTGTTGACGACGATCGCGCTCTCTTCGAGCCGCTGCGGATTGATGTCCATCAGCGCGATCGTCGCGCCCGAAAGCGACGGCCGCTGCAGCACGTCGCCGACAATGTTCTTCATGAACACCGTCGAGCCGGCGCCGATGAATGTGATCTTGGGATTTCTTGCCACGCTAACCTCCGGCATATGTTCAAGCCACATCGAAAGCGGCCCTGACGAGCCGTTCGGTGTAGGCGGTCTTGGGATTGGTGAGGACCTCGTCGACGGGGCCCTGTTCGACGATCTTGCCGTGCTGCATGACGATGACGCGGTGGCACAGCGCGCGCACCACCTTGAGGTCGTGCGAGATGAACAGGTAGCTCAAGCCCCGCTCGTCCTGCAGCTTGCGCAGGAGGTCGATGATCTGCGCCTGGACGGAGAGGTCCAGCGCCGAGGTGGGCTCGTCGAGCAGGATGAATTCGGGCTCGAGCGCGATGGCGCGGGCGATCGCGACGCGCTGGCGCTGACCGCCCGAGAATTCGTGCGGGAAACGCGACAGGATATCGCCCGGCATGCCGGCACTGACCAGCGCCTCGCGCACCCGGTCGACCCGCTCGGCCCGCGTCGCGCCTATGCTGTTGACGACCAGCCCTTCCTCGATGATCTGGCCGATCGTCATGCGCGGATTGAGCGAAGAGAAAGGATCCTGGAAAACGATCTGCATGCGCGCGCGCAGTGGCCGCATCTCGTTGCGTGACAGGCCCTGGATCGGTTGGCCGTCGAAACGGATTTCGCCGCGCTTGGTGTCGATCAATCTCAGCAGCGCCTGGCCGAATGTGGTCTTGCCGGAACCTGATTCGCCGACAAGCCCCAGCGTCTCATGGCGGCAAAGCTTGAGGCCGAGATCGTCGACGGCGACCAGCTCGCGCCAGTCCGGCCTCAGGAAACTGCCGTGACGCAGCATGAAGCAGACGCGCACATCATTCGCTTCGAGGATGGCGCCGCTGCCCTCGGGAAGCGGTTGCGGACGCCCGCGCGGCTCCGCGGCGAGCAGCCTCTGCGTGTAGGGATGCTGTGGGTCCGCAAACAGCCGTTCGGTGACGTTGTGCTCGCACATCGCGCCATGCTGCATGACGTAGACATAGTCGGAGAATTTGCGCACCACGGTGAGATCGTGAGTGATCAGGATCACCGCCATCCGCAGTTCTTTTTGCAGATTGCGGATCAGGTTCAGGATTTGCGCCTGGACGGTGACGTCGAGCGCGGTGGTCGGCTCATCGGCAATCAACACGTCAGGATCGTTGGCCAGCGCCATGGCGATCATTACGCGCTGCCGCTGACCGCCCGAAAGCTGGTGCGGATACTGTTTGAGCCGCGCCTCCGGCTCGGGGATCTGGACATGCCGCAAGAGTTCGAGCGCCCGTGCCCAGGCCTGCCTGCGGCTCACCTTGCGGTGCACCCGGATCGCCTCGACGATCTGGCTGCCGACCGTATAGATCGGGTTGAGCGAGCTCATCGGCTCCTGGAAGATCATCGAGATGCGGTTGCCGCGCAGCTTGCGCCGCTCGCTCTCGGGGAATTTCAGGATGTCCTGGCCATCGTAACAGATGCTCGATTTCGGCGACACGGCGGCCCGGCGCGACAGCAGCCCCATGACGGCGCGCGCCGTCACCGACTTGCCCGAACCGGATTCGCCGACGATGGCGATCGTCTCGCCGCGATAGAGCTGGAACGAGATGTCTTTGACCGCTTCGACAACGCCGTGCTCGACCTTGAAGGCGACCTCGATGTTGCGGGCGTCGATGATGGGCTGGTCCTGGCGCCCGTCATGGTCATGACGAACGGTGGGGGCGAAGGATTCGGCGAGTGCGACGGTCATCCCAGCCACCTCAATACGGATCGACGGCATCGCGCAGGCCGTCGCCCAGCGCGTTGAAGGCAAAAACGGTGACGAGCACGAAACCGACCGGCGACAGGATCCAGGGATAGGTGCCGATAACGGAATAGGTCGCGGTGTCCTGCAGCATCAGGCCCCACGAGATCAGCGGAGGCTTGACCGCAAAGCCGAGGAACCCGAGGAAGCATTCGAGCAGCACCACCGTCGGGATCGCCAAGGTGACGGCGACAATCACGTGGCTCATCACATTGGGCAAGATGTGCTGCAGGATGATGCGCCGGTCGGTGGCGCCGACCGCCATTGCGGCGCGCACATACTCGATGCGCGCCAGCGCCAACGTCTTGCCACGCACCTCGCGCGACATCTGCGCCCAGCCCAGCGCCGACATGACGACAATGACAAAGGCGAGGAAGACATTGGTCGGCGCGGTGACGGGGATCAGCGTCGTCAGCGCAAGATAGAGCGGCAGCTGCGGGAAGGCGAGCACCAGTTCGACGAAGCGCTGCATCCAGATATCGAACCGGCCGCCGAAATAGCCGGAAACCATGCCCACGGTGGTGCCGATGACGGTGATGATGAAGACGACCGTCAGCGCGATCATCAGCGAGACGCGCGAACCATGTATGGCGCGCGACAGGATATCGCGGCCGAACTTGTCGGTACCGAGGAAATGCACCGGCTGGCCGTCCATCGAGGCGAAGAAATGCCGGCCCGCCGGGACCAGCCCGAAGAGCTTGTAGGGCGCGCCTTCGACAAAGAAGCCAAGCAGTCTCGGATGGTCGTAGTCGGGGCCGACGACGGGCTGGAAGGTGACCGGATCGAGGTCGGCCGAATCGGCCAGCGCATAGACCCGTGGCCGCGCGACGAAATTGCCGTCCTTGTCGTGGAAGGAGGGCATTTGCGGCGGAGCGAAGCCGACATCGGTCGCCTTCGGGTCCATCGGCGCCAGGAATTCGGCGAACACGGCCATCACCAGCAACAGAACGACGAGCCCAAGCCCGGCCATGCCGGTCCAGGAGCGCTTCAACCGACGCCAGACGAGCGCGATATAGCTCTCATTGCCGCGCGCAGGTTTGGCGACGATAGGTCCTTCCGCCGGCAGCGGTGGAGGTGATGGATCGCGGGCCAGCATCTAGCTCTCTCCGTATTGGCGGATGCGCGGGTCGAGCAGGACGAGCAGCATGTCGGCGATGATGTTGCCGACGATCAGTGTCGCCGACAGCACCATCATGAAGGTGGCAGTGACATAGACATCACCGACCGCCATCGAACCGACGATCGCCGGGCCGACGGTCGGCAGCGCGAAGATGATCGCCGTCTCGATCTCGCCGGTGAGCATGTAGGGCAACACCACACCCTGATACATGACGAGTGGATGCAGCGCATTGGGCACGGCGTGCCGCATGACGACGGCGCTACCGGTCAGGCCCTTGGCTCTCGCCGTCTCGACATATTGCGCGTTAAGCGTATCCAGCAGATTGCCGCGCATGACGCGCATATTGTAGGCGAGGCCGCCGAAAGTGGCGATCGCCACCACCGGCCAGACATGCTTGACCAGGTCGACGAACTTCGCCCAAGACCATGGCGCGCCGCCATATTGCGGCGAGAAGAATGAGCCGATCTCCGACAGGTTGAACTGGAAGACGAGGAGATAGACGATGATCAGCGCCATCAGGAAGCGCGGCACGGTCATGCCGAGGAAGGCGATGGCCGAGAGCGTCGAGTCGATCCACGTGTATTGCCTTGTCGCCGCCCATATGCCGAACGTGATGCCCAGCACCGAGGCGAGCAGATGGCAGACCAGCGCCAGGAGCAGCGTTCTCGGCAGGCGCTCGCCGACGACATCGGCCACCGGCTTGTTGTAGTAGAGGCTGTAGCCGAAATCGCCGCGAGTAATGATTCCGCCGATCCAGTTGAGATACTGGACGGGCAGCGGCTTATCGAGGCCGTGGTCGACGCGGTAGGCCTGGGCCTGCGCATCGGCCTCCGCGAAGGACGCGCCGCCCTGGTTGATCAGCTGCGAACGGATGTAGTCGGCATAGTCACCAGGTGGCGCCTGGATGATGGCGAAGGTGACGAGGCTCAAGATTGCGAGGACCGGTATTGCCGACGCTATGCGCATAAGCAGGAATCGCAGCATGGACGGTCGGCTTCCTCATTTCGCCGGACGCTCCCATTGAGGGTCGTTCGGAGGGTTGGTTCGCCCCGGCCGCGCCAGCGGCGCGGCCGGGTCTCTCTTGGTCAGGGGAGGTAAACTTACATCGGACCCTTGTCTCCGGGCTTGCCCGGGAGTTCCTGCGGGAACAATTCGTATTTCGCCTGCTTGTCGGCCGCGACGAAGACGCGTTCTCGGACGATCGAATCCTCGGCCCAGTTGAACATGAAGATCGGTGTGCCCTGCGGAATGTTCGAGAAGCGCTTGTTGACGATCAGCGCCCCGGGATATTCCGTCAGGCCGACATTGTAGACGTGTTCGGTCGAGATCTTCTGGAACTCTTTCATCAGGCTGGCGCGCTTGTCGTTGTCCTCTGACGCGACGAACTTGTTGACGATGTCGACGAGGTCTTTTTCGAAAGGCATCAGGTCGACCTCGCCGCTTTCCGGCGCACGGTGATTCCAGCTGGTTTTCGGGCCGACAGGCGCAAGCTGTTCGGTGTTCTGCACAACCGAGGTCAGTTCCTGGTCGTTGCGCCGGATCAACCAGTCGAAACGGCCGGAATACTGCGAGGCGTCGCGCTGGGTACCGTTGAGGCCGTTCAGCACGACCCTCAAGCCCAGCTTTTCCATTTGCGCGACGACACCTTCGGCAAGACTTTTGTCGGTGCCGTAGTCGTTGTTGACCAGCATCACGATCTCGACGTTCTTACCGCCGGCAGTGCCCGCCGGGAAGTTCACGAAACCGTCGCCGTCGGTATCCTTGAGGCCGGCCTTGGCGAGTTCGGCCTTGGCGCCCGCGAGGTCGAATGGATAGTAGACGGTGGACTTGCGGTCATAGAAGCTTGTGCCCGAGGAGAAGCCGCCGGGATAGATGGCGGTGAACGGCCCCTTGACCAGGGAGTCGCCCAGTGCCTTGCGGTCGAGTGCCATGGTGACAGCCTTGCGGAAGTCCTCATTGCGGTTCAGCTCACGGACTGCCTGGCTGCGCTCGTCCGGGTTGCCCCAGCCATTGGCGGAAAAGTTCAGGCGCAGATTGTAGCCGATGAGGCGTGGACCAAAGGCGAGCCGTGCCGGCGCGTTGGCTTCAGCGGCGCGCTTGAGCGAGGCGACAAAGTTTTCTGGCTGCTCGAGGTTGGAGAAGTCGCCCGAGCCGGCGACCGCCTGGACGTCGCGGTCGGCCCAGGTCGACAGCTTGTACTGCAGTTCGTTGAGATAGGGCAGCTGGTTGCCCTTTTCGTCGACCTTCCAGTAGTAGGGGTTGCGGCGCATGACGATAATGTCGTCCGGCCGGTATTCGACCGGCACCCAGGCGCCCATCACCGGCATGTTCATATATTCCGGCGGAAAGGCGTTCTTGAACTGGTCGTAGGTGTTCTTCGAATATTTCGGATGCTGCGGCTTCAATATGTGCGCGGGGCCGGGGCAGAAGGTACCATAGGCCATGGCGTAGAGGTACTGTTTCGGAAAGGCGTCCTTGAAGGTCCACTCGACAGTGTAGTCGTCGATTTTCTTCAGCGTCGTGCCGACGCCGAAGGTTTCCGGCGTCGCGCCATTGAGCGGCGAGACGTTCGGGTCGACCACCTCGTCATCCCAATAGAACATGACGTCGTCGGCGTTGAAGGCCACGCCATCAGACCATTTGGCGCCCTCGATCAGATGCATGGTCAGCTTGTGCCCGTCCTTCGACCAATCCCAGCTTTTGGCAAGGTTCGGCAGCGGCTCGGTGTCCTTGGCTTCGACCTGGAACAGTGGCGCCGTGCGCGTCAGACATTCGGAAAGGCCAATATCGATGCCGCCCCAGCCTTGCGTCTGGCCGGCACCATAGTTCCAGCCTTCCGGCCGGCCGCCGATGACATGGCGCATCGTATCGCCA